>JAAETN010000224.1 GCA_024228355.1 Maribacter sp.
GCAATGGCTGGTTTTCTATGATGTCCACTAAATAACAGTATTTCCGATAGGTTTATTTTTTGACCTTCTGAAATAAGCATTTCCATGAGTTTTCTACCAATGCCTTTCCCCCGCATTATTTCAGATACTACTACATCTTCTACCATACCCTTGTGCCCGGAAATTACCCTGTATGTGGCTAATGAAGCCATTCCGACTAATTTCTCATTCTCCCAGCAGCAGGCACAGATAAAATCATTTCCTTGAGATAAAACTTCATCAATATCCCGTTGATTGATATCGGCATTCAATGTCTTGAACAAATTATGCGTCTGGATTTTAATTGCAGGGGTAACATCCTCTTTCTGTAAAATATTAAGGGTCATATTGAGCTTTTGTTGTTCAAGTTAAAAGTAGACATTTTAAGGCGGCGGCGAGATTTAATTTTAAGATATAACAAAGGTAAACCCTCTTATAAGTAAATTCTACTTTTATTATACAGGGCAATGGTAATACAAATCTGGGCCAGATAATAGGTTGGTAAGATCAAGATATTCAATACGTCATAATTCATAAATTCCTTAAAGGAAATAATTGTATCGGAAAATAAAATCAACCCTATCCCGACAACAAAGGGCCATTTTATTTTTTGGACAGCCTTGATTCCCAATGCCGCTCCAAGTGAGACGCAGGAAACTACCAAATAGAAGAGGACGATGTAAGCCAACAACCTATCTGTGATATACGAATACAAAGTACTATAGTAAAAAACAATAAAGACCATTAGTATACCTATGGTTGTTCCCAGTTTAATAGAACCGTTGAGTAATGAAAAAATCAAATATCCAACATGCGCCAATAAATACAAGGAAATGCCAATCATGAACATCGAATTATCTCCGTTCATATTTGAAAGGAAACAATCCCCGATCATTGAACAAACAAAAGCCAGAATAACGACCCAAACGTCCAAAAATTTTAACAATTTTTTGGCATATGCCATTAATAAGATAATTATGCCGATACCGGCTACGCCAATTTTAAAGTAAATAATATCCGAGACTGTGGCAATAATCGCAAAAACGACCTGGATTAAAACCAGAATAGCGAACCATGACCTAAATAAAGATTTTTCCATCACAATGCTTCTGATTCATTTTGAATCAAATCCAAATCAAGCTCATTAAAGTTATTGGCGGCTTTAACGAGTAGTGTAGAGCCTATGGTTTCGAACAAATGGTTTGTCTTAAGAACAAACTCCGCTTGTTTTTCAATGTTATAATTGGGGATCCCGATCAGAGTCAAGTTAGTAGCATTGGATTCCTCTGAGATAATATCATAGAAACGTTTTTGTTCCACGGCATTATTGATGATCTTTATTTTAACATTCACTCGCAGGTCTTCAACCAAACGACCAATTTTCTCCCTGATTTGTTCAATATCAACATTATTGTTGTTTACAAATAAAACCCGAATATCAGGATTGTTCCATTTTGGGGATGCAATGATGAAACGGGCAATATTGAGCATCATCTCGGCATTCTTACTATCAGTCTCACGCCACCAAAGGTCTACAGTTTGGTAGTATCCGAATTTGGCCTTTCTATCAAAATCCAGATACAAAAGGTTGTAGTCCAGATGCAACAAGGTTTCCGTCATTTTGGCGTATTCGGTAGAATTCTCCAGTCCTTTTGGCCACCCCATCATAATCGTATTCGGTTCTACCCCTGAAAAACCGAACGTTGAGGCTATATTGGTTATGCCAGAATAGATATTGTCTACCTTGATTTGTCGAGCGAAAATTCCAAGTTCCTTAAAGTTATCATCCCTTACAGTTTGCTCGACCTTTCGAAGTGGGATGTCATTATTCTTATCAAGTATTAGCTTGAAATTGGTGACAATACCGGTTCTCCCAGATACGGTTTTCCCTAATTCCAATAGATAAGACTGATGATCACTTTTACCGCTAAAAAGAATAATATTGGGATTCCAATTGGTGTTTTCATCATCCTTTTCATCGATTTTCTTTAGTCCTTTATTAACGACGTTCTCCCAAACACTGCGCCAAACATCATTTGATTGTATTTTAACCTCTTTGCGTTGCAGACCAAAATAAAGCGCAGAAATAACAGCAAGTGCGGCCATCATAGCAATCATGTCCAATTTAAACATGACCACAAAACAAGCGATAAATCCCAGCAGACCAATCCATCTTTTTATCTTGAACGTAGGTTGAAAGTCGGGATTAGCCCAACTTTCCAAAAAATAGGATATATTGATGAATCCGTATGCCGTCAAATAAAACATAGAAACCACTCGCGCAATAACATCCAATTCCCCTATAAGAATTCCTGCTTCGGCTATTATGAAGACCAAGAATAGGGCATTTACTGGTTCTTTATTTGTTCCTCTCCCAATACCAAAAATTTTTGGAGTCACCTTATCTATTGACATTGCTTGTAAAATCCTCGGGCCACCGAGAATTCCACCTAAGGCCGAAGATAACGTAGCTCCCCATATACCTGCAACTACAGCTGGAGCGAAAAGTGCCATCTTCATTAGAATGTTGTAGTCCGATTTTAGAAGTTCTGGATTAATAGCAAATGACATAAAGATGGCCAACAGAATGTAAACTAAGAGCCCTGTTCCAATGGCTGCCAGCGTACCAGTAGGAATTGATTTTTTCGGGTCTTTCAAGTCACCACTCATTGCGATACCGGCGGTAAAGCCTGTAACAGCAGGAAAGAAAACGGCAAAGACCACTTCCAATGAAACTGCATCTTCAGTAGAAAACAAATCGACCGATTGAGGGGCATATTCCATAGTGCCAAAAAAAATGGATATCAAGGAAATAACAATGGCAGCCAAAATAAAAAACTGTGCTTTTAAGGCTACTGAGGTACTTATAATTGCCAACAAGGTCAATGCTAACAGTGCTATGGTTCCTGTGAGGCGAATGTCGTTAATTGACATGCCAATATCGAAATACGAATTAAAACTTTCCGAAAAACCTATAAGGTATAAAGCAATGGAGAAAGCGGTGCCCACATAGAGTGCAATACCAATTGATCCACCGATGGGAATACCCATGCTTCTTGAGAGCACATAATAAATTCCTCCGGCTCCGATTTTTTTATCTGTTGCAACCGAGGATACACTTAATCCTGTGGTAACGGCAATGATATGGGCTATTATTATAATTCCGATCGTCCCAAGCAGTCCCGCATTACCTACTACCCAGCCCAGACGCATATACATGATTACACCCAAAATGGTCAAGATAGATGGCGTAAAAACACCTGCGAATGTTCCGAATTTCTTTTTATCGGCCATTTATAATTGATTGGTTAGCGTATAACGTCTAAAATAGAGTAAGATAATTATTCTTTTTATGCCAATGATAAGTATAATGCTGTTTTTATAATTTAATTGGATTTACCTTGATTTTATACCTTGATTTTATACTTTAACAATTCATATTAATCAGTATCTTTAATAGGTTGCAAATTCAATAAAAAATAAATCATTTATAATGGCAGATTATTCTAAAACCAACAAGTCAGACTCTGGTCGGAGAACTTTTATTAAAAAATCAGGAATGGCAATTGTCGGGACTTCGCTTGTATATCCTTCAGGAGTTTTCAGTAATTCAAATCTTTCCCAGGATTCCAAAATAAGAGTCGGATTGATTGGCTGCGGCGGTCGTGGTACCGGCGCCGCTGTTCAAGCACTGCAAGCTGATCCGAATGCAGTTCTTACTGCTATGGGCGATGTTTTTGAAGATCGTCTGGCAGGAGCATATACTGAAATTGTCAAAATTTCCGAGGAACAGGTAAAAGTTGATAAATCCCATAAATTCATAGGTTTTGATGCGTACCAAAAAGTTATAGATTCTGGGGTCGATGTGGTATTGCTTACGACTCCTCCTGGTTTTAGACCAGATCATTTAACGGCTGCGATAAATGCCGGCAAGCATGCTTTTTGTGAAAAACCGGTCGCGGTAGATGCTCCAGGTGTGCGAAAAGTACTTGCTGCCGCAAAAATGGCAAAAGAGAAAAATCTGTCCGTGGTTTCAGGTTTCTGTTTTCGGTATGACAATGCTAAAAGAGCAACATTAGGGAAGGTCTTAAATGGAGAGATAGGTGATATAAAAACAATCACGACTTTTCGTGGAGGGGGTGAACTTTGGTATAAAGAGAGACAACCAGATTGGTCGGAAATGACCTATCAAATGCGAAATTGGTACTACAATAACTGGCTTTCAGGAGATTTCATTGTTGAGATGGCAGTACATAGTTTGGATTTGATGTCATGGGCTATGGGTGATGTTATGCCGGTAAGTGCTATTGGAACAGGTGGAAGACAAGCTCGAACACATGAACGATATGGTAATATTTATGATCATTTTGCCGTAGAATTTGATTATGCCAATGGTGCAAAAGGGTATCATTTCACAAGGCAGCAAGCAGATACATCACATCGCAATAGTCTTGATATTTTTGGCACGGATGGTAACGCAATTATTAATATTGGACGCCAATATGAAATTAACGGGCCTCATAGTTGGAAATTCGAAGGCGAACGTAATAATATGTTTCAGGTAGAGCATGATGAGCTCTTTGCCGCTATACGAAGTGGTAAGCCCATTAATGATGGGGAAAAAATGGCGAATAGTACCATGCTGGGTATTTGGGGACGAATGACCGCTTATACTGGCCAGACAATATCATGGGAGCAAGCCATAAATTCTAATGAGGTTTTAGGTCCAAAAAATGAAGATTATGCTTGGGATTATGTTTGGGAGATGCCACCAATAGCTATACCTGGAAAAACAAAGTTTGTTTAAATAACTAATTTATATGAAAATTTATATCCGTTTTGTTCTAGTTGTATCTGTTTTAGTTTCTTGTACGACCCAGGGCCAAGAACCACCAATAATTTTCGGTTCCGAAACCACACTTGAAGATTTGACTTCAATGTCAGAAAGTGATAAAAAAATTAACTGGATTAATGTAAATACAGATCCAGATACTTGGCGCACCGAAAAAGATATGCTCATCTGTAAAGGAATGCCTATTGGTGTGATGCGTTCCGAAAAACAATATGAGAACTTTATCCTTCAAGTTGAATGGAGACATATGGAGGCTGGGGGAAATTCGGGGGTTTTTGTATGGAGTGATGCCAAACCTGACCCTAAATCGGCATTACCGGGTGGGGTAGAGGTGCAAATGCTAGAGCTTGATTGGGTAAAATTGAATACAAGAGATGGTAAAGTACCTCCCATAGCTTATGTGCATGGAGAGTTATTTGGTGTAGGAGGCGTTGAGACGAATCCTGATAATCCAAGGGGTACGAGAAGCAAATCCATTGAAAATAGGGCTTTGGGAAAAGGGAAATGGAATAGTTATACGGTTATTTGTGTTGATGGTACTATCAAACTATCAGTGAACGGTAAATTCGTTAATGGTATTAGTAAATCAACCATAAAGAAAGGCTACCTGTGCCTAGAGTCTGAAGGTGCGGAGATACATTTCCGAAATTTTAAACTTATTGAATTGCCTGCTGGTGTAACTTCAAAAGAACAGGTGGTTAAGGTTTTGGATTAAATTTTTAATCTTGGATAAAACAGAATACACCTTTTTTGTTTGAAGTTACGATATCGGGTTTACTATCGTTGTTCATATCCTCAACTACAACCTGAAGTCCAACACCAGATTGATTGTCTACTAAATGTGGTTTCCAATGTGGTCTATTATTGCTATCCCTATACATTTCAAACCAATATAAAACTGCTGGTTCCATACTTCCAGGATCCTTACCCAAATGTGCAAAAAAACGTTTGCCAGTTACAAAATCCGGCAAATTATCCTGGTTTATATCAGCGAAGGCAGCTCCATGGGCCTGGGAAAATGAATTGTCAATTTCAATTTGGGTAAACTCCATGGCAATGTTCTCATGCCACCATATTCCATAATTATGGGCCGAAGACGAAATAATGTCATTGTCTCCATCATTATCGAAATCAAAAGCAAACATTTGTGCGCATTTTTTTCCTAAAGCAGTTTTATGAAATATCCATGGCACTTTTTCTCGATTTATTGGCGCCTCCCACCATCCATGCCGAGTTATGATATCTTTTCGCTTATCTCCATTTACATCATTAAACCCCAGTCCATGAGAATATCTTTCCGTTCCAAAGGCCTTTTCATTACTGATGGATATTGCTTCCCATTCTAAGTTTTGGGCATTTTGGGGAGAACGAAACCACATCATAGTATTAGTATCTTCATGTCCGAATACCAAGTCCATTTTTCCATTGTCATCCACATCTACTAGCATTGGTGACTCATTGCATACATTTGAATCAATTAAAAAAGGTTGCCAATGATGATCTTTCCGTTTAGGGTTTTCATACCAATAAACCCCTTCGCCAGGTAGTCCAATTCGAATAACATCCATCCATCCATCATAATTCACATCCATAGTAAAATTTAAGAAAGTGTCACTATATTCCTTAGCGTAGTCAAGTTCTTTTGGTATCTTGATTTCATGAGGTATCCATTGCGGAGCCTCAAACCAATATGCACCGGCAAGAATATCCTTTATCCCATCATTATTTATATCTCCTACGGCAATTCCTTCAGAAATAAAAGTTGTATGGATAATCTGCTTTGAAAATGAAACTGGATTCTTTCCTGGGTTCTGCCCCATTAATTCTTGAAATGAAATCAATATAAATATGCCTATCGATAGTGAAATGACTGCAATTTGTCTCATAGATTTCGTTTTCATGGAAACGGTATATTAAATGTCATAAGTACTAACTTATAAAACCAAGCTCAATAATGATTAAACCCTCTAACAATACCCATATCCAGTTTCATTGGACCAACGACATGTGTTTTTGGTAAAAATGCTCCACTCTGTGTTATTTGCCAATCATCCCAAGTTGCTTCCAAACCACCAATAGGGATGATTTGCACCCACATTTTAAAACTTTCAGGAAAACCGTTGGGCTGTAGTTTCCATAAATACGAATCACCAGGAGTACTGCCACCACTTGTATAAGTGACTAAAAGTCCGTTTGTGCCGTCTTCCAATTTGACTAAACTACGTTCTACACCTTTATCAAAAATCTTAAAGGGAGCTATTAGCCAGAAAGAATCATTATTGAACAGCTTAATAGCTTTTTCAATTGCTTTTTCACGTTGTTTATCATTTTTTACTATTATCGCATCTTGAAAAACATAACTCTTATTTGGGTTTTGGAGAATTAGGTTTACGGTGATGTCATCCCATGAAACCTTTACTTTGCCTAAGGTTTTGTCCCATTTATAAGTATGTTTCCCATTTCGAAATGTCCACTCCAGATAACGTGTATTTTTGAAAGCCTCTACATTTACCGAATTCAACATTTTTTGCGCCAAAGCATCAGCCTGTGGGCCAGATTTGCCAGTTGGTAACGATTCGTTGTATATTGAATAAACCGCAATTGAAGCTACAATTGCCAATATGAGCATTACAAGAACAATCTTTATTAATATTCTAACCATATTGCTAGGAAATCTGTTGTTTTACCTTTTTGACAATATTCTTCTTGGTAATTACTGAGGCCGTCAAAACACCGGCGAACAATGCTCCCGCAACACCAGCGGTTACGATGTCCTGTCCTGTAAGATAAAAATTCTTGATTGGGGTTCGAGGCCTTAAAAATTTCTGTCTGAAACGCTCAGGGGTATGGTCGATGCCATAAATCTCACCTTGTTCATAATTTACGAAATGTTGCGTAGTCAAAGGAGAGGAAAGTTCGTAATATTCTACGCTTCCTTTTAAATGGGGTAACTGTTTATACAATTCCTTAAGTAAACGCTGGGCGGTTTTCTCTTTTCGTTTCTCATATTCCTCACCTCGTTTCATCCATCGGCTTCCATCCCATTTTGCATAATTCCCAAAAGGTTCCAACGTAATAATATCAATTGTACTTTTTCCAGGATAACGGTTGGACCAATCAGGATCTTTTGCAGAAGGGAAAGAAATGTAAACTACCGGTAATGGTGCATTGTTATCTTTTAGGAATTTCTCTACTGAAGTATCATGGTCATCGGTCCCTTCGGGATAAATCCAAAGATTGGTTTTGGGTAATTTTAATTCTTCAGGAGTACCATTCAATCCAATATACAAACAGGAATGAGCAACAGAACGTTGAACATTTTTAAGTTGCTCTTCCAGTTTATATCTGTTTTTCACAGCTTCAGGCAATAATTTCTTATAAGTCGTCATAATCCCTGCACCACTGATAATGTTCTTGGCATAAAACAATTTCCCATCTGACATTTGAACGCCAATTGCTCTATTTTTTTCAATAATCACCTTTTCAACCTCTGCATTTATAAGTATGGTCCCCCCCGCTTTTTCTAATACAGGATCAATCGTTTCAACAATTTGTGACGAGCCTCCTATAGGGAAGCTACCACCGCTTAAATAATGACGCACCAAGGATGCATGCATAGAGAAGCTACTTTTCTTTGGAGGTAAACCATAATCCCCATATTGTCCTGTAAGTACTTTGATCAATTCTTGGTTCTTGGTCAAAGTACTCAAGACTTCATAGGTAGTGCGGTCTGAAAATCTTAGGAATGGTTTCCGCATAATATTTCCCACCAATTTGGACAAAAAGGGCGGCATAGCCTTTTCTACAAAAAATCTACTTGTAGCTTTAGTACTTGCAAAAACCATATTAATATACTCATCTATTGCTTTTTTATCCTCCGGGAAATATTCATACAGCTTTTGTTTAAAGTTTTTAATATCCTTTACAAAATCATAGGCCTTTTCACCGATAATAATCCGATCATAAACCTCTCCCATGTCGGCCCATTTAAGATTGCCATTGGTTATATAATCAAAGAGAAGTTTGGTAATACTATTGGGACGTTGAACCTCACCAATGTAATGAATCCCCACATCCCATTCGTAGCCTTTTCGTTTAAAAACATGGGTGAAACCTCCGGCCGTATAATGGCGTTCCAAAACCAAGACCTTCTTGCCGTCTTTGGCCAGCAGGGCAGCTGTTGTTAAACTTCCCATTCCAGAGCCAATTATTATGGCGTCGTATTGGTTTGATAACTTAGGTTTTCTCTTATAGGATTGAATCATCATCTATTTATTTAAAGCATTCTAAAAACCAACTGCGGTGTCATCGCCACGTTTATCGGCACCACCTTCTAATCGGCCATCTGGTAATATACGGATTGCGTCAACTTTACCCAAGATAGGAGTACGGTCTTCATTAATTATATAACCCTTGTTTTTGAGTTCGTCTTTGACTATGCTTGAAAATCCTTCAGGTTCGAATATCACAAAATCAGGTAACCATTGATGATGGAATCTAGGTGCATTAACGGCATCTTGCATGCTTAGATTAAATTCATAGGTATTAAGAATGGTTTGGGCAACAGCAGTGATAATCGTAGACCCGCCCGGACTACCAACAACCATGTATAATTTATTGTCTTTTTCAACTATAGTAGGGGTCATTGAGCTTAACATACGTTTTTCCGGGGCAATACTGTTAGCATCAGCTCCTATAAGGCCAAACATATTGGGAACCCCGGGTTTGGCACTGAAATCATCCATTTCATTGTTAAGGAAGAAGCCCAATTCATCACAATATAGTTTGGACCCATAAGCCCCGTTCAAGGTCGTTGTTACAGATACTGCGTTACCTTCTTGATCTACGATAGAGTAGTGGGTTGTTTCGGAACTTTCCGATATCTGCATATTACCACGCTTTATCTCAGAAGATAATGTAGCATTGTCAAGAGTAAAATCGTTCATTCTTTCGGTTAAGTACTTCTGACTCAACAATACATCCAATGGAATATCAACGAAATCGGGATCCCCAAGGAAATAATTACGATCAGCATAGGCCCTCCGGCTGGCTTCAGTGAACAACTGAATCGTTTCCGCAGAGTTATGACCAAATTCAGAAATATCATAAGGTTCGATCATTTTAAAAATCTGATTCATGGTTACCCCACCACTACTGGGTGGGCTCATAGAAATAATCTTTAAGCCCTTATATTCAAAGATTATGGGTTGTCGCCATTTAGCTTCATATCTTGCTAAGTCTTCTTCGGTTACATAGCCACCATTTTCCTGTACGAATGCCGCTAATTTCTTAGCGGTTTCACCTATATAAAATTCGTCACGACCATTTTTTGAGATTCGCTTTAAGGTATTGACAAGGGCAGGGTATTTTAGAGTATCACCTTGAACACAACTATTGAAAAACAGGGTGTTATCCCCATTCACCTCAATAATTTGTTTTCTATAATGTTCAAGTCGTTTGGCCTGTTTTTCTGTAACCACAACGCCTTGTTCAACCAGTTCGATTACAGGCTCCATTATGTCAGAAATGGCTAGGCTTCCGAATTTATCATGCACTTCGAAAATTCCAGCAATAGTCCCTGGGACACCGACGGCAGTAGCGCCCAAAGTACTTTTACCTGGAATAACGTTCCCAAGGGAATCCAAATACATATCCTTATGAGCGGATAAGGGTGCTTTTTCACGATAATCAATGGCACCAATATCGCCATTGTTTTTTCGGTATACCATAAACCCGCCACCACCGAGGTTGCCAGCGAAGGGATAGGCAACGGCAAGGGCCAACTCTGTACCTACCATTGCGTCAAAGGCATTGCCACCTTTCTTAAGTATTGCGGAACCAACAGCAGAGGCTTCTTTACGCGCAGATACCACCATGGCTTTCTCGGTTACAAGGCCTGTAGCCTTTGCTGGTTGTTTTCTACATTGGGTAAGAATTAAAAGAAGAAAGAGGAGGGGGAAAGTTTTAAACAGTTGCTTCATGCTTTGAATGTTAATGTTTATCACCGGATTATAATGATATATACTTTTGCTTTGAAAAGGTAACTAATTCTTCAAAAAAGGAAGTGAACTCAGTTTCAAAATCAGAGTAATGTTCTTCAAGGTCCAATATGGCAAAATTCATCTTTGATTTGTTCTTTGTTCTGCGGTTCATACCATTCAGTACTCTCCCGATGCCTTCCATTTTTGCATAATTACAAATCCAGTTATCAGTAATCATATAAGGCATCATACGTTGTATGCTATTTGGAAGAATGGGATAATTATCTTCCAACAGATCATAAAAATTTTCCACATAGACATCTAAAGGGGTATTGGAATAGTTCTTCCAGTTTTTGGCCAAGAAATGATCATAAAAGATATCTACGATAACACGGCTATAGTGGCTATAGTTTTTGTGCAATCTCTTGCTACTCAGTTTTGGTATGGCATGTGTGTCTGTGTACGTATCGATTTCGCGATGCAACAAAATTCCTTTTTGTATTCGAGTTGGTAAATGGTCAATTTTATTACCACGAATACTATCAGCAATGAAATTACCGATCGTAATTTCATCATCTCCAAAAGAAAGGTAAATATGGGCCAAAAAATTCATTGGACAAAATAATAGTTCATAAGGTCGAATTTACTAATTAGGAAGTTAGGATTGATGATAGACCTGTATATTTGCAAAAACTTTTTCAACAGATTATGACGTTAATTAAATCAATTTCAGGAATACGAGGTACAATCGGAGGGCAGCCAGGGGATAATTTAACCCCAATTGATGCAGTTAAATTCGCAGCTGCCTATGGCATTTGGTTAAAGGATTATTCTAAAAAGGATAACTTGAAAGTTGTTATTGGCCGTGATGCCAGACTTTCTGGTGAAATGATACAAAACCTTGTAGTTTCCACATTGTTAGGTTTGGGTATTGATGTAATTGACCTTGATCTTTCGACAACACCAACCGTTGAAATTGCCGTGCCTTTGGAAAACGCAGATGGAGGTATAATACTTACGGCAAGCCATAATCCCAAGCAATGGAATGCCCTTAAACTTTTGAATGAAAAAGGAGAGTTCTTAGACGCTGCCCAAGGCGCTAAAATCCTCGAAATAGCTGAAAAGGAAGAGTTTGTTTTTTCCGAGGTTGATGACTTAGGAATTTTAACAAAAAATAACGCTTACATTGACATTCATATTAATGAGGTAATGAAACTTTCTTTGGTTGATGCCGATACCATTCGTAAGGCTAAATTCAAGGTTGTTGTTGATGGAGTCAATTCTACGGGAGGTATTGCAATTCCGAGATTATTGGAATCCTTAGGTGTAGAGGTAATTGAACTCTATTGTGACCCAACAGGTCATTTCCCGCATAATCCTGAACCCTTAAAAGAACATTTGGGAGATATCTGTAACCTTGTAGTTAAGGAAAATGCTGATTTTGGTATTGTTGTTGATCCTGATGTTGATCGTTTGGCGTTTATAAGCAATGATGGCGAAATGTTCGGAGAAGAATACACCTTGGTAGCTTGTGCAGACTATGTTTTGGGCAAAACAAAGGGTAATACGGTATCTAACTTGTCTTCTTCCAGGGCTTTACGTGACATTACCCAGAAACATGGTGGTACGTATGAGGCCGCTGCTGTGGGCGAAGTGAATGTAGTTACCAAAATGAAAGCCAACAAGGCGATTATTGGTGGTGAGGGTAACGGAGGGATTATATATCCTGAAAGTCATTATGGAAGGGATTCATTGGTTGGTACTGCTTTGTTTTTGATGCTAATGGCTGAAAAAGGTGGAACGGTGAAAGAACTGCGTGACAGCTATCCCAGCTATTTCATGAGCAAAAAGAAAATTCAATTGACACCAGGGCTTGATGTAGATGGTATATTGAAAGCAATGGCTGAAAAATACCAAAATGAAGATCTTTCTATTATCGATGGGGTGAAAATCGACTTTCCAGAAAACTGGGTGCACCTGCGTAAGTCGAATACCGAACCGATTATTCGAATCTATACGGAAGCAAAAAGTCAGACTGAAGCTGATTCATTGGCAGAACGCATTATTGGTGAGATCAAGGAAGTGGCAGGAATTTAATGCCTTAAACATAGTTATGAAATTAAAACTAATACTACTTTTTACCGCTTGCATATGCTTTAAAAGTTTTGCACAAGCAGATACTTTAAAAGTTATGAGCTTTAATATTCTTCATGGAGCAACTACAAAAAATGATTTCAATTTAGACACTATTGCCGGTGTAATAAACAAATACAAGCCAGACTTGGTTGCTTTGCAGGAAGTTGACTTTAAAACCAATAGAGCAAAAAAATATGATTTGCCTACTGAGATTGGTATACGAACCCATATGGCATCGCTGTTTGCTAGAGCAATGTACTATGATGGCGGGGAATATGGTGAAGCGGTACTTTCCAATTTAAGTTTTATTGCTTCTGAGAATATTCCGTTACCCCACCAGCCGAATTCTGAACCGAGAGCTGCGCTTTTGACCAGATTACGCACAACGAATGGAAATATCATTCAATTTGTTGGTACACATTTAGATCATTTAGCTGATAATACAGATCGATTGATGCAAGCCAGAGCGATCAACAAGGCATTGGGAAAATCCGAATACCCTACCGTATTGGTTGGCGATTTGAATGACGGGCCTGAAAGTGAGACTTTGAAAGTTTTATTGAAAACATTTTACAAACCACAGATTACTGAGGCCTATCAAAATACATGGCCGGCAAATGAACCTAAAGTCTGTCTTGACCATATTTTGTTCAATATGCCAGAACGCTGGCAGGTCATAGATTATGAAATAATATGTGAAAATTATGCAAGTGACCACTGCATTGTCATTGCGACATTGACTTACCAATAAACTAAAGTATTGTTGCCTATTTAGGAGCTTTTCCACGATGCTTCCAGCGGCGATGTGTCCATAAGTAATGCTCCGGCCGTTCCATTATCTGCTGTTCGGTGAGCTCAAGAAACTTGTCCGTTATCTCATTTATTTCGGTACTGCTTCCGGCCAAGGTAATAGGTATAAATTCAGCTTGGTAATAGCCACGTTTTACTTTGCTGACTTTTAGAAATACCACGGCAATATCAAGTTTTCGGGCCAAGGTTTCCGCTCCATTGAAAATAGGGACCTTAACTCCCATAAATTCCTTCCAGTATTGCGCCCTGTGCACCTGGGGAGATTGGTCACTTACCATGCCATAGCCTGCCCTAATATTATTCTGATGGTTATGGATCACCGTTTTCACAGTTTCTTTTTGTGTAATCAAAACGGTATTCCATTTTGCCCTTATTTTTTTGACCAGATTATCGAAATAAGCGTTGCTTATTTTCTGGTAAACTGCATATCCTTTAGATTCAACGTAATTATTAATGCTTACGTTCCATTCCCAATTGGCATAATGCGAGCATACTATTAAGATGCTTTTCTTTTTCTCAATCTCACGAAGCACTTCAATATTGGTAACATGGTATTTCTTTTTTACGGCTTCTTTTGACAGACTCATGGTCTTGACCGTTTCCAAGAACATATCGCACATATGCTTATAAAACTCTTTTTCAATGTGGCTTATCTCCTTTTTAGGCTTATTGGGGAATACCAGTTCCAAATTGCTGCGAACCACTTTTTTACGGTAGCCCACGACCCTATAGACCATAAAATACACGCAATTTGAAAACCCATAAAACAGGTGATGGGGTAAAATAGAGATTACCCATAATAAGGGATAAATAAGAATAAAAGCAAGTAGCTGCATGCGTTCAGTAGTAAAGCGCAAATATAGCTATATTTGGCACTAAATGTAACGCTTAAAAACATGTATGATCTTCATATAGCTACTATAGCTGTAATTGCTGTAAATGTCCTGGTCTCATTGAAGGGGTTCAATGACAATTCTTTCTTTGAACGATATAAATTTAGTATAGGTGCCATCAAGGCGGGACAAAAGGATCGAATGCTCACTTCCGGATTCTTGCATGTGGACTTTACACATCTTTTAATGAACATGTTCACCTTGTTCTTTTTCGCTGATGTTGTGATCAAATGGTTTGGCCCTACAAAATTTATTGGTATTTATTTTATAAGTCTTCTTGCAGGGAGTCTTTTGGCCTTGTTTTTCCATAAAGATGAACCGTATTATAGTGCGGTAGGAGCAAGCGGAGCGGTTACGGGAATATTATATTCTGCTATACTGCTCTATCCCGATATGCGGTTGGCATTGATGTTCATTCCCATCCCATTGCCAGCTTATGTGTTGGGAATAGCATATCTTTTGTATTCCATTTACGGAATGAAGAAACGCTTGGGCAATATTGGTCATACAGCTCACTTTGGTGGCGCTATTGGTGGTTATGTAACTACTTTATTGTTTAAACCAGACCTACTGGTAACAGATACTTTGATGGTCATACTCCTCGCTGTACCCATTGTTATACTTTTTATAATGGAGAAGATGGGTAAATTATAATAAAGTTTTAAGTTCATAAAAAAGATGGTTACAAGGAATATATCATTGTCATACCTG
Organism: Maribacter sp.; assembly: GCA_024228355.1. Classification (GTDB taxonomy): domain Bacteria; phylum Bacteroidota; class Bacteroidia; order Flavobacteriales; family Flavobacteriaceae; genus Maribacter_A. Next base: position 15,402 of record JAAETN010000224.1, read on the forward strand.
TCTTTTATTGACCTTTCATCGAAAAAATGATATAGAATTTATACTCAATTTGTAATTTTGCCGTTAAGTTAGAAACCCAAATCTAATTAATCCAAATTTTTTACGATGAAAAGAGTATACCTACTACTTTGCTCGGCTACCTTGTTTATAGCTTCGTGTAGTGATGAAACTACCATCTTTAGTGACCCTCAAGATGAAATACAATTAGAAAAAAGCGATCAAATCCTAGAGAATAGTGTTGTCTATGATTACTCTGGCGTATTGGATATCGCGGAAGAAGAAATTATTTCCGGCAAATTGGCCAGAAGTGGCAAAGCAGAACAAGCGGGGGATTACCCACTTACCTTAGTTGCGCAAATTAATCCACCTTCTTTCAGTGGAGGTCAGAATCTCACAGCAACCCATGTACATGTAGATGGAGATTATGCTTACGTATCCTATAATACCGTACAAGACGGCTATGCCGGTGCAATAGATATAATTAATGTTAAAGATCCCTTGAAACCAAGGGTGACCTCTAGATTGTACTATAGCAATGCCGATGTCAACTCCATTGAATATAATGATGGTTACGTTTATGCTGTAGGAGGTGTTGATGCTGAAAAATCTGTTCGAGCTACTTCCAATTCTTTCGTAGCTAAAATACCGGTTTCAGGAGGTAGAATGAATACTAGTGCCATAATCTACGGATTTCAAGAAGGATTTAATAGCACGGATATTGAGGTATCTCCAAGTCAAGTAGTTGTATCTAGTGGTGGCGATGGCATGATAACAGTTTATGATAAAAGGGATTTATCCATTGTAAGGGAAGCACCTTTCCAGGATTTGCGTTCAGTAGCCATGAATAATGATGAATTTGCAGTGCTCGATGCCAGTATGGGGGTGAATATTTTAGATAGTCAACTCAATATAACGAAGGAAATTGCAATTAGTACAGATTTTGGCGCAGGAACAAAAAGGACTTTGGCTTTCAATGATGATAGAATTATCGTTTCTGAAGGTGCTAAAGGTGCAGGAATATATAGCGTATCAAGCGGTTCATTAATTGAATATCTTCCGATTTTGATTGACCCCAATAGTGCATCTACAGAAGGTAGGGAAACCAATGCGGTGGCCACGAATGAAGAAGTAATTCTTATGGCAAACGGTGGCGCTGGACTTTGTCTTTCAGAAGATAACGGGAGCAATGCCAATGTGTACGGTGTAATTGAATTGGATGGATCTATAAACTTTGTTGAGTCCAAGGGCGATTATATTTTTGCCGCATCAGGTAAAAAGGGCCTTCAGATTGTAAAATTAAACCGCCCTTCACAAAGTTTGGCCGAGGAATGTGCATCGTTAAACAGATATAGTGGTTCCAGTAAATTGGTCATAAATGAAGGTCAGGATATTGCTTTTAGGGGATCAAAAAGATTTAATTCTATAAAAGTTAGTGGCTCATTGCTTATGTGTGGAACTTGGACCGCTAGAAATGACGTTGACGTATTGCAAAATGGTTTAATGGAAATGAATGGAACCCTTGTAGTCGGAAGCAATAGAAAGCGGAAAAAAATCACCGTTGAAGACGGTGCTGTTCTACGAATAGAAGGGAACCTAACTATTTATGGTGATTTAGAGTTAAAGGACAATTCAACAATAGAATTTATAGGTTCTAATTCTGTGGTCAATGTTTTTGGCGACGTTAATATTGATGACAATGTAACCATTTCAGGAGAATTTGATGATGCCCAGGGCAAATTCCAGTAGAGATTAAAATACATAAAAAAAAGCCCTGATGTTCTTGACATCAGGGCTTTTTATTTTATATCAACTCTTTTACTAGTTTAGTAGTTCTGCAACCTTTGCCTCAAGGGCAGGCCCCCTTAAATTCTTAGCAACAATTACACCGTTCTCATCCAACAGAAAAGCAGCTGGGATTGCATCTACATTGTACGTCATGGCAATCTCGTCATTAAAATACGCAATATTTGATACGTGGTTCCATGTTAAACCATCATCCTCAATGGCCTTTTTCCAGGCTTCCGCTGTTCTATCCAAAGAAACACCGATGATATTCAATCCCTTATCATGGTATTTATTATAGACTTTTAAAATATTGGGGTTTTCAGCCCGACATGGCCTACACCATGCAGCCCAAAAATCGATGAGCGTGGCTTTCCCCTTAACGTCATTCAATGCCAATAGCTCTCCGGTAGGGGAAGGAGCGGAGAAATTCGGAGCAACAGCTCCAACATTTGTATTTTTTGCTTTTGCTTCACGTTCTTTTAGCTGATCCAATGTTTTGATCACTTTTTTGGCAGCACTGGTCTCCTTAATTTCCGGTGCAAGTGCATTGTACATTTCCTGGAGTTCTTTCGTGCTTGAAGCTCTTGTACTAATGGCTTTATCAATCAAAAAGACAGAAATCAAAGCATTGGGATTAGATTTTATAAAATCAAATTCATAATTCTCGAATTCTTCCCGCAACTCATTTCGTTCTTCTGCTAACGAATTTATTAACACGGTATCCCCGGTCATATTGGCATTTTTAATATCCTCTTGAATACTTGCCCATTGCAATGAAGCTTCTTTTGACTTATCTCTATAATCCTCATAAAAGTCATTTTGAATCGTCCCCGTTATTTTTGCAAGCCCCAGACTGTCTTTATGGGCGAAGAAATCAATTTCGCCATTCTCAAGTACTGCCGCTGCATAACCTATTTGTTTATCCACAAAAATATAATGCATTTCGGGTTGATCCTTTATCCCCGTAAAAGTAAAAGTACCATTAACAGTTTTAGCCGTATCAATTTCGATTAATTGGTTATCATCCCCACCTTTTCTCAAGTAAACTTCAACGCCATCTGCAATATCACCTGTTAAGGTACCATTGATAGTGTAGTTTTCGGGATTTGAATTACAGGCCGTTAATAAGGTCAAAGTGGTTAGGGCAAATATGATCTTCCTCATTATTTATATTTTTAGTTGGCAAATGTAGTTATATATACCCATAAATAAAAAGCCCTTAACAATTGCTAAGGGCATTATTTTCAAGTTGCATTTATTTTGTCTAAAATTGATACCGAATACCAAGGGCTATATCAAAGTCAAAATTATCTGAAAATCCATCATAACCTACCAAGCCAAGCTCAGGCCTAAAGTCCAATGAAAGCAATAGGGGTATATCAAAATTATATTCAATACCAATATTACCAGCTCCGAATATGAATAAGCCATCATCATCAGAAGTACTGTTCGGTACAGCATCAAAATCAACATTACCCAAACCACCACCAACACCATAGTACCAGTTGAAATTACCATCCAATTCATGTACCCATTGGTAGACACCAGCTAATTTAAAGGCATCAAAATAACGATGATCCCTCCAACCCAAATCGATCTCGAGTCGATTGTATCGGGAAATGGATTTTTGATAGGAAACTTCGGCGCCGAAACCATCACTGTCACCTAAGCGCAAGCCTATGGCATGTTCTGAGATTTCTTGTCCAAAAACTGTGGATAGCGAAATAAAACAAGCAAATAATGTAAGTGTTTTTAAAATTTTCATATGTTCTGATTTAAAAGTGTAAAATTAATGAATCTTAATTATGCTCAAACAATAAAAACTTAAATTAGCACTTAAAATTGTACTGGATTGAATAAAGATAAAATAAAAGCACTGACGCATAAATTGGAAGGGGATATTCTTTCCGATAACCTAAGTACAGCCCTCTACGCGACTGATGCTTCCGTTTACCGTAAAATTCCAATAGCTGTTGCATTCCCAAAAACAATTGGAGATATCCAAAAGTTGGTGAACTTTGCCTCAGACAATAGTATTGGGCTTATCCCAAGAACTGCAGGCACCTCATTGGCCGGTCAATGTGTTGGCGAAGGTATAGTAGTTGATGTTTCAAAGCATTTTACTCAAATTGTTGATCTCGACTTAGATAGCAAACAAGTTACAGTTCAACCTGGAGTAATCCGTGATGAATTGAATCAATACCTGCAACCATATGGTTTGTATTTTGGGCCCGATACTTCAACATCAAACCGTTGTATGATTGGCGGAATGGTGGGTAACAATTCCTCTGGGACTACCTCTATCCAATATGGGGTGACAAGAGATAAGGTAGTTTCGATGAAAACCGTACTATCAGATGGAACCAGAGTTGAATTTAAATCGGTCTCAGCTGTGGATTACGAGCAGAAAACCAAGCTGGCTACTCTTGAAGGTAAACTTTATAATAGTATATATAATGAATTATTAAACAAGGATATACAATTTGAAATTGCAAAGGAATTTCCTAAACCCCAAATCCATAGGAGAAATACGGGTTATGCGATTGACGAACTTTTGAAAAGTAATGTTTTCAACGAAGGTCTTGAAGATTTTAATTTCTGTAAATTATTAAGTGGTAGTGAGGGTACTTTAGCTTTTACAACTGAAATCACCTTACAGCTTGATGATATTCCGCCCAAGCATTCGGCAATGGTGGTAACCCACTATAAGACGCTAGAAGATTGTCTGAGTGATGTTGCCCCAGTGATGAAACTTGGACTTTATCTATGTGAAATGATGGATAAGGTAATCCTAGATTGCACTAAAAACAATAAAACCCAACTTGAGAATCGTTTTTTTGTCGAAGAAGATCCAGCAGCCTTATTAATGCTGGAACTAAAATCGGACTCAAAAGAAGGGCTTGAAGATCATTTGCAATTGCTTCTTAAGACGATTGAAACATCCGGAAGGAGTTATGCCAATCCAGTGCTTTATGGGAAAGATATAAACAAAGCGATTGAATTGCGTAAAGCCGGACTGGGTCTTTTGGGGAATATTGTTGGTGATATGAAAGCGGTGGCCTGTATTGAGGATACTGCCGTAGCTTTGGAGGATTTAAAGGATTTTATTGGGGAATTCACGGCAATTATGAAAAGTTACAAGCAAGATGCCGTTTATTACGCCCATGCAGGTGCTGGTGAATTGCATTTACGACCCATTTTGAATTTAAAAAAATCAAGGGATGTTGGTCTCTTTAGGCAGATTACAACCGAAGTTGCAAAGCTCACTAAAAAATACAAAGGTTCATTTAGTGGGGAACACGGGGATGGCATTGTCCGTGCTGAGTTTATTCCTTTGATGATCGGTGACAAAAATTATGGGTTGCTAAAACGCATTAAGACCTATTTTGACCCAAAGGGGATATTCAATCCCGGGAAAATTGTCAATGCTTACCCTATGGACGAATCACTACGCTATGAAATAGATAGGAAGGAGCCTGAAATTTCAACTTTGATGGACTTCTCTGATAGTGAAGGGATCCTAAAGGCTGCAGAGAAATGCAATGGTAGCGGCGATTGTCGTAAGACCCATCAAATGAAAGGGGGTATGTGCCCAAGTTTCCATGCCACAAAGAATGAAAAAGACACTACTAGAGGTCGTGCCAATGCGCTTCGTGAGTTTTTGACAACCAGCACAAAAGCAAACAAGTTCAATCAAAAGGAGTTAAAAGAAGTCTTTGATCTTTGCTTGAGTTGCAAGGCCTGTGCCAGTGAATGCCCAAGTAATGTAGACGTAGCGGCATTAAAGGACGAATTTTTATACCAATACCAAGAAAGCAATGGATATTCCCTGCGAAGTAAACTCTTCGCCCATAACACAGGATTGAATAGAATTGGCAGTAAGGTATCTGGATTGACCAATGCCGTTTATGGTTCAAAAATAGCAAGTGGCATACTCAAAAAATCAGTCGGGGTAGCAGCAAAGAGAGCCATGCCCAAAGTCTCAAGTTTTAATTTTAATAAATACTTACAAAGCATTGTAAATCACAATGCTAAATATAATAGTAAAGTTGTATTGTATATCGATGAATTTACTAGGTATATGGACACGGAGCTGGGTAAGGATGCTATTGGGATACTCGTAAATTTAGGATATGATGTGCAACTATTCTATGCTGAGAGTGGACGCACCTATCTTTCAAAAGGTTTTCTACTACAAGCGCAGAAACTGGCCAATAAAAATATCCAACATTTAAAAAGGTATGCAGAGCAGCGTATTCCGGTGCTGGGATTGGAACCTTCTGCACTTCTTTCTTTTAGGGATGAATATAAAAGATTGATAGACAAACCGGAAGATATGGAGGAAGTGGTAAATAACTGTCTGCTTATAGAAGAGTTTTTGGCAGGCGAAATCGAAAAAGGAATGCTAAATGCAGATAATTTCACAAAAGAGGCAAGAACAATTAAAATACATAACCATTGCCATCAGAAGGCCTTATCAAACCAAAAAGTAACTTTTGATATTCTTAATCTACCTGAAAACTATTCAGTTTCAATTATTAGTTCTGGTTGTTGTGGCATGGCGGGATCTTTTGGTTATGAAAAAGAACATTACGACCTAAGCATGCAAATTGGGGAATTAAAGTTGTTTCCCGCCGTCCGAAAGAGCGAAGATAATGTAATTATCGCAGCAAATGGGACGAGCTGTAGACATCAAATAATGGATGGTACCGGTAGAACTGCTTTGCACCCGATTTCCATACTAAAGAATGCGCTAATTGATTGATTTTCGTATCTATCAATTAACATTTACCTTTGAGGCTTAGAATTTAACAACAACAGAATGGCAGGGAATACTTTTGGGAACCTTTTTAAGTTATCCACTTTTGGTGAATCGCATGGCGTTGCAATAGGCGGCGTCCTAGACGGATGCCCTCCAGGCCTTGAATTGGATATGGAGGCTATCCAAAATGAATTGGAACGTCGTAAACCAGGTCAGTCTGCTATAGTTACCCAACGAAAGGAACCGGATACTGTTGAATTCCTTTCGGGTATTTTTGAAGGGAAGACAACCGGTACGCCTATAGGTTTTGCCATTCGAAACACCAATCAAAAACCTGGGGATTACACCCATATAAAGGATTCGTATAGACCCTCACATGCTGACTATGTCTATGACCAAAAATATGGAGTTAGGGATTATCGAGGAGGAGGAAGAAGTTCAGCTCGGGAAACCGCAAGTAGGGTAGTGGCTGGGGCAATTGCCAAACAATTCCTCTCCCATATAAAAATAAATGCTTTCGTTTCCCAAGTAGGGGATTTAAAGCTATCCAAAGATTATAAGGACTTGGATTTTTCTTTGATTGAATCAAACCCTGTTCGCTGCCCTGATCCCGAGACCGCTTCTAAAATGGAGAGCTATATCAAAGAAGTTCGCAAAGCAGGGGATACAATAGGTGGTATAATTACTTGCGTAATCCAGAATGTACCAATTGGCTTGGGAGAACCTGTTTTTAATAAACTGCACGCCGAGTTAGGTAAGGCCATGTTATCTATCAATGCCGTTAAAGGCTTTGAATATGGCAGTGGCTTTGAAGGTATTAAAATGAAAGGCAGTGAGCACAACGATCAATACAACCCAGATGGTAGCACAAAAACAAACTATAGTGGAGGTATTCAAGGAGGAATTAGCAATGGAATGGATATTTATTTCAATGTTGCTTTTAAACCCGTGGCAACGGTAATTCAGCCCTATGATACCATAGATAAGGATGGCAATAAGGTAACTACCAAAGGAAAGGGGCGACACGATCCATGTGTAGTCCCTAGGGCTGTTCCCATCGTGGAAGCTATGGCTGCTTTGGTCCTTGCAGATTATGCATTATTGCATCGAACTATAAATTTATAGCTCACCTTTCTGCTTTTCAGTACAAAATGGTATATTAACCCAATAATCAAACAAAGTTTTGTGAAATGAGCATGAATAAATTTTTATGCGAATTCCTGAATGTGAAGAGATTTTTATTTTCTTCAATATGTCAAAATATAAATAGATGAAAAAATTAGACTTGCATTGGCAAATCCTAATCGGAATGATATTGGGTATTTTATTCGGATTTGCGATGACCCAGATAAGCTGGGGAAGGGAGTTCGTTTCGGATTGGATTCAACCCTTGGGGAATATTTTTGTAAAACTATTGAAGCTTATTGCCATACCCTTGATTCTTGCTTCTTTGATCAAAGGTATTTCTGACCTTAAGGATATCTCCAAATTTAGGGATATAGGATTGCGTACCATTGTAATTTATATCTGTACGACCATAGTCGCCATTAGTATTGGATTGATATTGGTCAATATTATGCAGCCTGGTGATGGTATTTCCCAGGAAACCATTGATAAATTAACGTCTACCTATGCCACTGATAGTGGTGTCACATCGAAAATAGCAGAGGCTTCACGACAGAAAGAAGCGGGACCGTTGAGCTTTTTGGAAGATATGGTTCCTGATAATGCTTTAAAGGCAATGAGCGAAAATAAATTAATGCTCCAAGTTATTTTCTTTACGATCTTTATGGGGATTTCAATGTTGTTGATTGGCGAGAAAAAGGCAAAACCGCTAAAAAAATTCTTTGACGCGCTAAATGATGTCGTTTTAAAAATGGTTGACCTGATTATGCTTAGTGCCCCCGTAGCCGTTTTTGCCTTATTGGCTAGTGTAGTGGTTTCTTCCAGTGATCCAGACTTGCTTTTGGCTTTATTGAAATATGCCGCAGTGGTTGTATTAGGTCTGTTCCTGATGGTTGTATTCTATACCGTCGTTGTATCCACATTTACTAAAAAGAACCCTTTCTGGTTCTTAAAAGAAATAAGTCCTGCTCAATTATTGGCTTTTTCTACAAGCTCGAGTGCAGCAACGCTACCAGTTACTATGGAAAGGGTAGAGGAACATATTGGGGTTGACAAAGAAGTATCCAGTTTTGTGCTTCCCGTGGGTGCCACCATTAATATGGACGGAACAAGTCTTTACCAAGGCGTTGCAGCGGTATTTATTGCCCAAGCGTTGGACTTTGACCTTACCTTGGGTGCACAACTCACTATTGTACTGACAGCACTTTTGGCCTCTATTGGTTCTGCCGCCGTCCCTGGGGCAGGTATGGTGATGTTAGTAATAGTGTTGGAATCTATTGGATTCCCAGCCGATAAACTGGCCATTGGTTTGGCGTTGATCTTTGCCGTAGATAGGCCTTTGGATATGTGTAGAACAATAATAAATGTTACCGGTGATGCAACGGTCGCAATGGTAGTGGCCAAATCAGTAGGTAAATTGGGCAAACCACGTGTAAAGGATTGGGATGATCATCTAGAAGAAGTGAGATAAATAATAAAAATCAACAAACATGAATATCTGTTTTTTAATGTACCCTTGGGAAGAAATCGATGCGGAAAATGATACTAGCCTGGCATTGATTCATGAATGTGTAAAAAGAAAACACGGAGTGGCCATATGTAGTCCCGCGAACTTAACCATTCGCAATAGTGTAACAAATGCCTTTTGCACGGTAATAAACAAGATGGGCAAGGTTCCAAATAGCTTGAAATCTTTTTACAAACAGGCTAGCCTACGTGAAGAAATGCTTCCATTGGCTGGTTTTGATGTGATTTTTATGCGGGCCAATCCACCATTGGACCCTATTATGCTCAATTTTTTGGATTCAGTAAAGGATGATGTGTTTATTGTGAATTCGTTGCAAGGATTGCGTGAAGCGAATAACAAACTTTATACGGCCGCCTTTGGTGATTTGCATAGTAACATTATCCCTGCTACCCACGTTTCAAAAAACAAAAATTATCTTTTACAACAGATAAAGGAATCCAAAGCGGATAAAATGATCTTAAAGCCATTGAATGGTTTTGGCGGCTCAGGGGTCATACTTATTGAGAAATCTGCCATGAGCAATATTAAATCACTATTAGATTTTTATGTAACTAACTCTGATGGAAGCTCTAACTATGTTATACTTCAAGCATATATTGAAGGTGCGGACCAAGGTGATGTTCGTGTTTTAATATTGAATGGTGAGCCTATAGGGGCAATGCGTCGTATTCCGGGGTCAGAGGACCATCGTTCAAATGTTTCGGCCGGAGGATCGGTTGCCAAACATTATTTGACAAAAGAAGAAAAGGCCCTATGCAAACAAATTGGACCTAAACTGGTCAAAGACGGACTCTTTTTCGTTGGTATTGATGTAATAGGAGGAAAACTGGTAGAGGTAAACGTGATGTCTCCTGGCGGAATTACCTATATGAACAAGGTTTATAAAACCAAGATTCAAGCAAAAGTCATTGATTTTGTTGAGAGTAAGGTTTTAGACAAGCTTCAGGCCTTTGATAGACGTTCGAGGCTCAGAAACGAAGTTGAAAATGCATAAACTTGCCGTAGCGGATATTATTTCCAATATTCAATCCGAGATACCTTTTGAAGCGGTATCCGATGATTATTCATTTAAGCTCAAAATAGATGAATATGGGCCTTACATGTGTGGTGCCGTACATGATGGTCATCAATTTCGTTCGTCATTGTGGGACAATTGCATCCATACAGAATATGAACGTTGGTACGAGGAAGATCCCTGTACCCATGAAATGGTTAAGTCGCATCCCATTGTCATCACCGGTTGTGATAGTAGATTTGAATATGATTTAAACCGTCCACCCGACACGGCCATATTCGATACTGCATGGGGAAAGGATTTATGGCGAAATCCCTTAAGCGTTGATGAAAAAAACCTTAGTTTAAGCAAGCATAACGCATTTTATGAGGTAGTACATGCTTTAGTGCAGCAACTTGAGAAAATCCATGGCAAACTGATCGTATTCGATATGCACAGTTACAATTGGAGACGTTGGGATAGGGAGGTACCTACGTGGAATTTGGGTACAGAGAATATTGACAATGGGCGATACGCTAATATCGTTGATTCCTGGAGTGGAAAATTAGGTCAAATGAAATTACCAGGTGATATTCCCCAAAGCTCTGACATAAACGATGTTTTTCAAGGTAATGGGCATTTTTTAAAGTATATCACCAACCAATTCGATAATACGTTGGTCTTGGCCACAGAAATTTCAAAAGTATATTGTGATGAACTCAGCGGTATAATTTATCCTGAAGTAGTACGTTCTGTTGGGGAGCATTTAAAAGATTTGATACCTTTGCAAGTCAAAGAATTCCAAGTAAGCAATTTATGATTAAGGAGCGTGTAACCACCCATTTACATAAGGAATATGCCAATTTATTTGAAATTGATGCAAATCTGGACCGTTTGGTCAAGAAGATCGAGTTGCTCAACTATGTAAATCCGTTGAATATTGAGAAAGAAAAACATCGATTCTTCGCTTCAAAATATACAGGGAATCCTTCTTTTCATTACCCTAAGTTAAAATTCAATGGGTACAAACTTCATCGGCTTTTCTTTACACAACGTTTAGAGCGTATTAAGGATGAGAAAATCAAAAAACTGTACCAGGAGGTTATTTATTACTACTCCAATATGATCCAATGCATTGAAACCATAGGCAGTGCTAAAGGGTTTCATTACAATTCATTACGGGTCTTCGGCACACCGACAGAGAAAGACGTACAGAATGCGCGATTTATATTGCATTTCCCGGATGAGCCGGCTTCCACGGAAATGGAGAAGATCTATTCGGCAGAAGAAGCGAAATCTTATTTTGAGGACTTTGGCCAACAGTATGATTTTCCGCTGAATATTAAATTTGCGACCCATTTATCGGCTGAAGCCATGGTAAGCAATAGTTCACAATCACTTTTGATAAAGAAGAACACCAAGTTCAGCAAAAATCAATTGCTTACGCTGGCGAATCACGAGATTGGCGTGCATTTGGTCACCACTTTCAATGGGGCCGAACAACCTTTACAGATATTCTCCAACGGTTTCCCAAATAATGTGGAGACCCAGGAGGGTTTGGCCGTTTTTAGTGAATATATGAGCGGGGCGTTGACCTTAAAACGATTAAAAGAACTGGCTTATCGCGTTTTGGCCTCGGATAGTTTGATTAAAGGGTATTCTTTTGCCGATACCTTTGATATGATCCATAATCACTATAAATTAAATAGGGAAGAGGCTTTTACCATCACTTTAAGGGCCCATAGAGGCGGTGGGTTTACCAAAGACCGTCTTTATTTAAGTGGACTCCGTAAAATCTATAAAAGATATCTCAAAGAAGATTCCATGGATGTCATGCTAACTGGAAAAGTAACGCTCGAATTTGAGGACGATATCAAATATCTTCAACATTTGGGGTTGGCGACAAACATTACCCATCAAAATTTGGCCTATTCCAAAAACCTGAATACCAACAAAACCCTCGATTTTATTCTCAACAATTTGAAGTAGTCCTTATTTTTGCAATAACAATACAAAGCCATCTGCACCGCCACCGGAAGACGTTATATTTTGATCTATGACAAGTTCATTTTGCGAAATAACCATGCCTCCGAATTCTTGACCATCGATTTCAAGATAGAGCACCTTATCTTTTTGTAAGATGGAATATGGATATTCCCCTGATTCGAAGCCATCATAGATGGTATTGGCTATATTGTTATTGGTAACTGTTAGTTTTGATTGCTGGCCATTAAAGCTCCATAATATAATCCCTGTGGGATAGTCATCATTAATACCAGCAAATCCTCCACTAATATTTCTTACTTCCCAGACACCATCAATAGGGTCCTTTTCCATATCGTCATTGGTACTGCAGCCAACCAGTAGTGTTAAAATGCTAAAAACAAATAGGATCAATCTTTTCTGCATATTCAACTTTTAAACGCAATCCATTAAAAAGATGGGAATATTGGATTAGGTTGCTTTTTTAGGTCTTGCCCGTAAAATTAGTACTACTAGGCAATTCAAAGCCTTCCAAGTCAAAATAAGGAATAGCTGCTAAAAGGTGGTCAAATATGTCGGCCATAATATATTCATAGTTGGCCCAACGTTTATCGCTGCTAAAAGCGTAAACCTCTATAGGCAATCCTTGAGCCGTAGGTGCTAAATGCCGCACCATTATAGTCATGTCCTTGTTGATTCCTGAATGATGATGTATGTAATTATCAATATACTTCCTGAAAACACCAACATTTGTAAGGTTTTTACCGTTGATCAAGATAGATTTATCAATTTGATTATTTGTATTGAACGATTCAATCGCCTCATCCCGCTTTTCAAGATATTCGGTAATCATTTCAATTTTCTTTAGGGATTGAATATCGTCTTTGGTCAGGAAATGTATGCTTTCTTGTTTTAGAATCAAGGCTCTTTTTATTCGCCTTCCCCCTGAATTCATCATTCCACGCCAATTCTTAAAGGAATCTGAAATCAAGGCATATGTTGGTATTGTAGTGATTGTCTTATCCCAATTCTGGACCTTTACTGTGGCGAGGTTAATCTCAATAACATCACCATCCGCCCCATATTTTTCAAAAGAGATCCAATCCCCAATACGTACCATATCATTTATGGAAACTTGGATACTGGCTACAAATCCTAAGATGGTGTCCTTGAAAACAAGAATAATAATCGCCGACGCCGTCCCTAACGCTGTTAGGAATTTCCATAATTCAACGCCCGTAATAATCGAAAAGGCATAAAACAAACCAATGGCCCAAGAGAAGATCATAAACACCTGAATATAACTGTCTATGGGCTTGTCTTTAAGGTTTGGAAGGGTTTTAAAATAATCTTTGATGGTATTCAGTAGGCTTCTGACGACCCAAAGGAAAAGTACGATCCCGAAGACTTCAATGCCCTTAAGTATAATATTCTCAGCCGTCGGGAAATCGCGGAAAATCGCGGGTACAGCTTTGTAGGCTAATAGTAAAGGAATAATATGGGCGATATTTCGTGGAGCTTTGTTTTGGACCAGCAAATCATCAAAATGGGTTTTGGATTTGTTAGAAAAGCGCACAAAAATTCCCAATAAGATTTTTCGTAAGATAAAATCAAAAAAAGATAAAAATATAAGTATAACGAACAGTAAAATAAGCATATTGATAATTGCCGACCATTCCTCTGAAAGTCCTCTAGTAATTAAGTAGTCGTATATCCAGTGTGAATTTTGCTCCATTGATCAAAAATTAAAGAATCCGAACAGCTATTAAGTCTGCCCATTTAAGTTATACTTTGCAAAACTAGGCGATTATGACCTAAAACCAATAGTTCAATAGCTAGTTTATTTATCTTACCATTATTCTAAAAACTTGGTCTTAATTTCGGGGGTAGGTAGCATACATTGGTCCTTTTTGCCATACCAACTATACCTATTTTTGGCCACCCAATCGTATACGATATCACGTAACTGTCTGGGAATCAAATTCAGTACGTTGCAGATTTTCCAGAAACCACCAAAGGAATGGATAATTTTAAGAGCTGCAGTGGATTTTGCATAATAGGCGATACCAGGTTCAATCAAAATAATGGAATCGACCAGTGAAGTGTCAATACTTCGCTCCTGAATCAATTGTCGACCCATGTCCCCTTGTAAGGTAGCAAAACGAAATTCATCTTTTTTATCACGCTTTATTGTAAACCGGACAGTGCCATTGCACAGATTGCAGACACCGTCAAAAAGAACTATTTTTTTCTCTAACACCATAATTTGTCATTCCTGCTGGAAGGAATCCATTTGATTTACTAATTAAAGAGCAACATACTCCATAAATAGTGCCCATAACATATCTTAACATTACTTAAGAATCATATACGATTAATTGTAACTAACTGATAATCAAATTCAATACAATCTTAAAGAGCGGTGTGTCCCTCTTACTTCTTAGCCTCGACCAGCTCCAATTGATCTACACTTACATTCGTGGTGAAAAGGCCGTAATTTACAATGGCTTTGTTCTTCTCTAGGTTATCAATACTTCCCACTGCCTTACCATCCATCAAACGAACAC
>JAAETN010000225.1 GCA_024228355.1 Maribacter sp.
TCATGAAGTATTTGGGGAAATCCGAGCAGGGGGTTCATCCCTCGCGCGTCCACGCGCTTATTTTCTTGTGCATTTTAAAAAAGTAAAAACAGGTTTATGTCCGTCCGAAACGAAACGAACATAAACCTGTTTTTACTTTTTTTTTTAAAATCAATTTAAAATGTTCTAATTCCTCCTACAAAATTATTTATTGCGCACTTCCAATTGATGCGCAGGTGAAATCCATTCTGCTGGTGCGCGGTTCCTGGCGTCTCCACCAATCTGCGGCGAGAAATACCAAACCAGCCAATCACAGAATTTCTCCGATATATCGGTAAATTACGGTGGATTCGGAACGAGCATGTACATGGCGGAGAGAGAAATGATGAAAGTATGCCATTTTCCGAGAGGTATAATTCGGCAAATTGTGAACAGAAAATTACAAGTTTTGATTCATTCAACTCGCCGTGACCTCTGCCTGCTTTTCTTGCTGACAACAATGGATTTTATTCAATATTCACCGCACAAATCATATTTCAAAATTGCCATTTTGACAGGACCGCTGTCAGTGTCGTACAATGATTGTTCATATACGAGTAATTATTGCTATTACAAATAATTACCTGAAATCAAAAGATTGACA
>JAAETN010000226.1 GCA_024228355.1 Maribacter sp.
ACGTCCTGGACTCAAGGCTGAATGGTCCATCCGTTCACAAAGTAATAGAGAAACTGTATCGGGATCTTTTATCGCCTTCAGGATTAGTGATGAAGCCTGTAATAGAACAGGATCCCTTAGGTTTTCAAAAAGAAGCACTTGCAAAGTTACGAAATCTTGCAATAAGCATGGAGCATAACGTTGAAATCAGAAATGGGCATTTGATCAGCCGCGATGGTTGCCATGCCCTTGTTATTTTAGAAACAGATATTTCGAT
Organism: Maribacter sp.; assembly: GCA_024228355.1. GTDB lineage: Bacteria > Bacteroidota > Bacteroidia > Flavobacteriales > Flavobacteriaceae > Maribacter_A. The sequence goes on from JAAETN010000226.1 coordinate 257, forward strand.
TACAGAAGGAGTTGGGGCGAAAGAGCTAATTCGTTATATTGAAGATGCGCTTCTTAAACTCCCAACAACTGTTTCTGCAGATTTGATTGCCGGCCACCTACACTCTTTGAGCAATGAAAGAGTAATTAAACGTGATGTATTTGTCACAATTACTGTAGCTTCTATTGGTTTTTTAGCCCTTTTTCTTTTTCTCTTTAAAGATATAAAAGCCATACTTCTTTTTATTGTTCCAATTGTATCTGTTTTGATTTCCATTTTGATTTGCT
>JAAETN010000227.1 GCA_024228355.1 Maribacter sp.
GATGGGAATCGAGACTATGCGCAAGTGATCGCCGAGACCGACGATCTAAACACCATAAATGTTGAATATATCTATGGCGATGATTTGATTGGGCAGGATCGGCAAGCCAGTGGTTATAGTTATTATCTTTATGATGGGTTGGGATCAACCAGATACCTGACTGATAGCCTGGGTACGGTTACTGATAGTTATGATTATGATGCGTTTGGTATTGAGCTGAATCGTACTGGTGTGACTGATAATGATTATCTGTTTGCTAGGGAGCAGTTTGACTCAGCGTTGGATAATTATTATTTGAGGGCTCGGTATTATGATCCGGGGGTTGGGCGGTTTACGCAAATGGATGAGTGGATGGGGAATAACTCGGATCCGGTTACGTTGCATAAGTATTTATATGCGAATGTTGATCCAGTTAACACTATTGACCCCACAGGTAACTTTGGTCTGTCTGATATAAGCGCCTCCCTCAATATTAGTGGGCGGCTGTCAACAATTGCTACTGCATCTGGTCGGGCATCAATACAAAATGCACTTGTTGGTCGGGCATCGAAGGAAACTTTTGGTCTCATCGGGGAAGAAATTATTTCTCTTGCTAAACAAGCCTTGGTTGATATCTTGCTTCAAGAAGCTGGGGGGAAATCTTTCTTCAGCGCAGCAACAAAAGGTAGTGCTGCTCATAAACAGTTTGAAGAATTAGTAAAGAAAATAAATGGTAAATACAAAAGATATGGCTTCCGAATTGCTGCAGAGGTTTTTCGAATTGAAAAGAGTGGTAGTAAAGTCAAAGGTCGGAAAAAAGGAGCGCTAGGTATAGATGTTGCCGTTATAAGCACTGGCTCTGGAAAGACGGTACTGGCCTTTGATTTGAAAACGGGTCGAGGAAGTTCCAAGAAAAGGAACGGTAGGCTCTCAACAGTATTTGACGGTGCTGATATAATTGAAATTCTTGTTTCAAAGAAGAAAAAATAGGCCTCTGGAGATTCGAAGTGGATATAAAAGAATTGAGTAATGTTTTGGAATTACGTTTAACCAAAACTATTGAAGAGAGTGGTTATAACAACTATAAACCCAAACAATTCATTAAAGTGAATAATGAAGTCTTGATGGTTATCCGATTATTTTTTAGCAAAGCAGATATTTATATTTGGCACGCCTTATATCCATTATGTGAAAATGATCTTTCACTTGGTTCTGGCACGATTGCAGGTCGTTTTCCTATAGAAGAAAACACCCTAAATATTCAGGAGTTTGAAAATTTTGACATCTCTGCTAAATGTCTGGATGAGGGGCTGCATGACATAATTCAATTTCAGAAAAACAGGTCGACAGTTTCTCAGATCGAAAGGTCAATTCCTTCCAATGCAAAACCACTGCCCTTATTTGTTAAAGGTTTTTGTCTTGCGGCCCAAGGTAAATATCAGGAATCTAAAAGGTTTATTGATTCGTTTATGATGTTCGGCTTAAATTTTGGTGAATCGAAAAAAGGAGCTGAAAGATTATTGGCGTCCTTTTTAGATGGTTCGACAGAATCTCTACTAGAAAATAACAAAGCTAGTAATATTAAAAAACTCAGGTTAAAAAAATATCTGAAATAAGCAAGTAGCCCGGATGCAGCCGAAGCGGAATCCGGGATTACTCTCCAAACCCGTCATGAAAACCAAGGGGTCAGGACTATTTTTTATACTAGGGCATCTCTAAAAATGCACTTTTTCCGCGATAGCGGCGTCAGCTCCGTGCTCGAATCCTCATGTATGTCATATACACTGCGGTTCTCCGCGCGGTGCTTCCTTGCTCTCACGAAAAAATCACTATTTTTAGAGATGC
>JAAETN010000228.1 GCA_024228355.1 Maribacter sp.
AGTCGACGCTCGATAATAGGAGCACACAGGGTCGCCGAAAATTCGTTCGAATTATCAAATCGTTCCAATTATGAAAACCAAAGGTGAACAAAATATTTTTAACAAATGTGAATGGCTAGACACTGAAAAACTTCTTCGAAGTGAGAAGGGGATTTGAAAAACTGTCTCCAGACTACGTACCTTGTAAATCTGGGTAAACACCGCTTAAACAAGGAACGGAATTCACTCCTATTTCGTATGGCACATAATTTACACGGGGCCACGATTGGCCCTTCAGCACTCTGAGTGGATTATTGACGTCGACTTTCTACTTGCGCGCCATCTACTGAGCACCGGGAGAACCATTTTGAACGCTGGGAGATGGAAGGGAAATGATGTGTAAACTGACAGACTGCCAACGGCTCCCGACTATTGATTTTCCACCCACAACAAGACGAGTGTTGAAGGACAGACGTGAACCGACGTAAATGATGTCGCAAAGTTGTTTTAGGCCAATTTTTCCCTGTTCAATTCGGTTTTTACCCAACGTTATAAGGTTCGTTGGATTTCCAGCCCTCTTCTGAGTGGTTAGGAATAAACAATTTTTGCAAAAGTGCTCACTTCTTTTGTGAGTGCTGTCGTTTATGAAGACTTTTCGTTGCTTGATCGTTGGACTTCGGTGAAAAAGTTGTGTGGTGTTCAACTTCGATTAATTTCATCAATTAAAGATAGCCGCCTATGGGGCGGGAGTCAAATTTAAATAGCCCCAATGGTCCAATTACCAGATTTTATTCAGTTTAATGATAGACCACATTTCTGGGGTTTGAAATATTCAAAGATTAAAAAATACAGGTGCTTCCATTTTAAAAAGACATTTTCTATTTTTGAATTTTAAATTCAATAAATTAGAAAAAATATTTATAACTCCATGAAAGTGCAAAAGGAAGTTGAAGAAGTTGCGTTTCATCCCTACTCTAAATTTGTTTTTTAGAAATCAAAAAGGATTTTACATTTTGAAAAAATTTTAAAGAATTTGCTATTTAAAAAAATAAAAAAGAATGCCTACAACACCGGGTGTTCCCAGGCGGTCTCCCATCCAAGTACTAACCCGGCCCAACGGTGCTTGACTTGGCAGATCGGACGGGATGCCGTATACTCACC
>JAAETN010000229.1 GCA_024228355.1 Maribacter sp.
CCTCGTAATTGAGCGGGGGCGTTGGGGACATAGGTGTTTTTCAGGTCATTGAAAGGCTTTATCTCTTTTAAAAACCTGATGTCAATACTGAAATGCTCAAGGCCCAGCTTAAAGGTTAAGGCTTTCATCTTAATTCCTTTCTTTATAAAGCATTCAATTATATTTCGGATTTCTGTATATGGGTTTTATATTTAATGGAATCCACCGCAAAGATCGCAAAGTTATGTGGATTTGCTTCGCTTAATCCCTCCTGCGGGCTGATTTGGGATTTACTATTTTGTGATTACAATTTAAATACCAGGAAACAAATCACAAATAATTTTGCAAATATATCAAATCTACAAATTCAGCATTCCGAAATTCTTTTAGAAACCCTCAAATCTCTCACTACTGCCGGAACCGCTATCCGCATCCAAAGGAATTAATGATTCCGCTTTTGAGCTTCCTCCATTGCCTTTATTCCAACTTATTGCTTCATTTCGTTTCCTGCTATTCTCTGGTATACAATTAACAGGCTTTTCACGATTATACGATCCTTCACCCGCTTTAATACCAATTTGCATTGATAAGTCTCTGACCTGGTCTCTCATAGTTTGTGCCTGTGCTGATAACTCTTCGCTTGCGGATGCAGTCTCTTCAGCAGTAGCCGCGTTCTGTTGGGTAACCGTGTCCATCTCCTTTGATGCTTGATTTATTTGGTCCATTTTATCTTTCTGTTCGACGGTCGCCATCTTTATATCTTCCATTGCCTTTTTGCATTCGTTGGCAAGTCTGGCGCCATTAACAGTATTATCAACACTGGTATTTATGAGGGCTCCG
>JAAETN010000230.1 GCA_024228355.1 Maribacter sp.
CTTTTATCATTGGAAAATTAGGAAGAAAATAAATATCGCTGTTGTGTTAAATAATTTTTTTATTCATGGTGGAAGTATTATATTATTACTAAAACCCAAATTGAGCGGTTTTGAATTTTCAACAAAAAAATAAGGGAATTATTCAATTCTGCCCAGCAAAAATTGTTTTGGCGTAGCAATAATCACTCTCTTGCCAAAAAGTTTCTTTTGGATGGTGTCTTTGATCTAATTTCATAGAACATTGACGTACCTCTCCCACAGACACCTTGCTTTCAACCTCTAAATCCTTACAACTAAATAATTATTGGTATGGGAGTTTGACTTCGTAGCCATAAAACGTCAAATCGCAAATTATCCATCACTGCCTGGTTTACTTTGAGTATTAGCCGCCTACCAGTGCCTATTATTTTCGCGGCAAAATCCAACACCTTTCTCCTTACCGTTGTCGCATAGCTGCCTATAGGCATTACTCCTTCTAATACATCTTCTTTATATGTTTCAAACAAAAAGAATGATATGAGCATGCAATAATATACTACACTATTGGGCACAAATCTCTTAAACGGTAATTCTTCAAATCCAAAATCCTTTAATCCTCGATGTGGTAATTCATCTGCACCTCTCATATGGTGGCTCTCTATAATTGTTTCTGTATTCGCCAATCTTCTCTCTTCCTCCTGAGTACCGCAGTTGACCAACACTTTGGGATTAACTCCTATATTCGTGAGGATTACATTATCCGGCCGCGCAAAGTCAAATAACTTCTGCTCTCCCTCATAACTCAATCTGGTATATATCGCACGATAAAACTTCTCCCACGATCCACATCTATAACCAAACTCCAAATACTCCCAGTCTTGATTCCTGTTACTATATGTCTTCCAATGGCCCTCTGGCTGTACACCAACATACTCCTTCACGCTCTTATACATATTGCCGGTGCAGATAAACCCTATTCCCAGCTTGTCGCATTCTCGCAAAATCTTCTCATCAAAAAAACCACTATCTAACCTGATTATTATTGTAACAGTATCACTATATTCCTTGCGGATTACCCGCACAAGGTCATTCATCATATTC
>JAAETN010000231.1 GCA_024228355.1 Maribacter sp.
CGAGCACCAACCGAATGCAGTAATTTTCAGTGATGGTGGCCCCGATATTCGATGGGTCGGTAATGAGGAAGGTTGGGCCAATGAGACCAATTGGAGCATAATGCGCAGAAATGAAATACATCCTGGTTGGCCACGATATATTGAACTGCGATCAGGTCATGAAGATGGTACACATTGGTTGCCTGCTGAGGTTGATGTTTCCATTCGTCCGGGGTGGTATTACCATCCGGCAGAAGACCATCAGGTAAAGACCTTACCACATTTACTGGATATCTACTATCATTCTGTAGGTAGAAATGCTTCATTGCTTTTGAATCTTCCTGTTGATAATAGGGGATTGGTCCATGAAAAAGATGTACAACAACTAATGGCCCTTAAAAAGCAGTTGGATAAGGATTTTAAGACCGAATTAGCAGAAGGTTTAAAAGCAGTCGCAACCGATGAGCGGGGAAATGCTACGCAATTTAGAGCATCTAATGCAAATGATGGCAAGCCAGAAACCTATTGGGCTACGAATGATACGGTTTCCAAAGCTTCTATCATTTTTGAATTTGAGGAGCCTACTGAGGTAAATAGAATTCTATTACAGGAATATGTTCCATTAGGTCAGCGTATAAAGAATTTTATTGTTTCTGCTGAAGTAAATGGCAAATGGATTGAAATTGATGGGCAGACTACAATTGGCTATAAACGCATTTTAAGATTCAATACGGTAAAGGCAGATAAGGTCAAAGTTCAGATTATGGACGCAAAAGGGCCTATTGCAATTTCGAATATTGAAATGTACAGAGCACCGAATTTGTTGACAGAACCTATAATCAAAAGAACCCGGGATGGAATGGTTAGTCTAACAGTACCCGACAACAATGTATCTGTTTATTATACTTTGGACGGAACTGAGCCTAATATTGCTTCCAACAAATATGAAAAACCATTTTTGGTCACAAAGCCTACAACGATAAAGGCAATTGGTTTTGATCCGGTTAGTAAACAACAGACTGAAGTTGCAAACACGTATTTCGATATTGCGAAGAAAAATTGGGAAGTGGTTCATACCACAACAGGTAATATGAACGAGGCGATTAAATTAATGGATGACGACCCTAATACCTATTGGGCTACGGATAAGGACGTAAAAACCATACAGGAAGTGATTATTGACTTGGGTAAATCATTCCAATTGAAAGGTTTTACCTATTCGCCAATACAAGAACGTTATCCCTTTGGTATCATAACCAATTTTGAATTTTATGTAAGTCAGGACGAAATAAACTGGGAAAGAGTAGTGCGTGGAGAGTTCGCAAATATTGTCAATAGTCGTGTAGAACAGAAAGTCTCCTTTAAAACCACTAAAGCGCGATACATTAAACTAAGGGGGATCAAAGTAGATGGCGAGGATTATCGGACTTCTTTTGGTGAGATTGGGGTGATAACAACAAATTAGAATCTATGGAACAGATAAAAAGTACATTGCAAAAGTTTTACAAAAAATCCTTATGGTTTAAGGTTGGAAAGTTGTTGCCAATACTCATGTTTTGCATTTATGGTTCGGGATCTGCACAAGATGCAGATTGGCCGGTACTAAAATCTTTTGACGGGGACCATATAAAAGCTATCGCCATGCCCTTGGGGGGTATTGGAACGGGAACCGTATCACTGGGCGGTCGTGGAAATCTTCAGGATTGGGAAATAATGAACCGACCGGCAAAAGGGTTTACACCAGGTACGAGCCACCCTGAAATGCGCACACCTTTTTTTGCCGTATATGTTAAAAAAGCGGATAAAAAATCAAAAGTAAAACTCCTTGAAGGACCGTTTGATGAAGGTTCGTATGACGATTGGATGGGTTCCTTGGCCTCCAGTGCTGGACTCCCGCGTTTTGCCAATGCAACATTTGATGCTGCATACCCCATGGGGCAGGTAAACCTTCAGGATGATGATATGCCAATTAAGGTAAATATTAAGGCATTTAACCCATTGATCCCCGGTAATGTTGATGACAGTAGCATTCCTATGGCCGTTATTTCATTTGATCTGACCAATACCACAGAAAGTAGTATTGAAACAGCAGTCTGTGGGTCGCTAAAGAATTTTATAGGGAATGATGGGAAAAACAAAAATGCCAAACAAAATCACAATGAATTTTTAAAGGGAGAGGGTTATCATACCATTTTCATGAATACTGATGGAGTTGAAAAAGGCAGTGAATCATGGGGTACAATGGCCATGAGTCTTATTGACGCGAATAACGTCACTTACCGCACACATTGGGAAAAAGAAAGCTGGGGCAATGCATTGCTTGACTATTGGGATGATTTTAGTGCCGATGGGAAACTGGAAGAACGCCGGGACAATGGTGAGGACATGCCAATGGGTTCTCTGGCCACCTCTTTTGCAATTCCACCCAACACCACCAAGACCGTAACCTATTTGATCTCCTGGCATTTTCCAAATCGTTTTGGATGGTCAGAGACCAGTATAGGTAATTATTATACCACAAAGTATAGCGATGCATTGGAGGTAGTGGTAAAAGAACTCCCCAGATTATCCTTGTTAAAAGAGAAAACCATAACTTTTGTCAATGCGATTGTCAATTCAGATTTACCGTTTGAAGTTAGGGAAGCAGCTTTGTCCAATGTCGCGAATTTGAGAACACAGACCGTTTTTCGAGGTAAAACAGGACACTTGTTCGGTTGGGAAGGAAGCCAGAATAATCAAGGGGCTTGTTGGGGTTCCTGTACCCATGTATGGAATTATGACTTAACGACGCCCTACCTATTTGGCGAATTGGCCCAAACCATGCGGGAGGTTGAATTTAAGTATGCCACCAACGATAAGGGATTGATGAGCTTTAGGGTAGGCCTTCCGTTAAG
>JAAETN010000232.1 GCA_024228355.1 Maribacter sp.
CGACACTGGTGTCGCATTTGCCAGTTTCAATAATAAGCCTGAATGGGTTATAAACCTTTCATATCGTGGCTTTAAAGGGATTTGATAATAATGACAAATACTCAATATACGGTCTTAAAGTCCGCTCTATCTAGCTGTTATGTTGCACAATCAATAACGGAGTATTCTTTAGGCTAAGCCTCAATTAATAATTAAGGAAAATTATGGCAACATTTATTATCGGAATTATTATTACTTTCATCACTCTAAATATTGCCGCTATGTTTATTGGCTTCAAAAAAGACATGAAAGTATTTGCAATAGCAGCATTTACTTATGGGGTTCTTTCGATCATACCAATTCCTATACCAATAATTGGTATGTTTGTTCCTGTCATTGGTATGTACATGGTTTTAGTTGGTACAAATTATGAATCACATGATCGAGTAATGAAGTTATGCATCGTACATAGGTAAGATCTTAAGAAAAAATAAATATTAAAATATAAGGAACTTTTTGTGTCCCACCCGATCTGATCATTCGACAAAAAACTTTCAGGGTGATTCGAATGGGACAATTAAACATTAACAAAATGAGCAAACAATTCA
>JAAETN010000233.1 GCA_024228355.1 Maribacter sp.
GGAAACCTTAACTACTATAGACCGTAGACGTGGGATTACGGGACGAGTTAAGGTTAAAGCAATTTCCAAAGAAAGAAGTCGACAGAACTTGGCCATTAAAGCTGTAATCTTTCCACTAAGAGGCTCTGCAATGAAGAGCAGGGCAAAAGTGGCTGGGCGGAGTCCATCGATCCTGCTCAAGTAACCTGTCAGTTATTCCATTTGAAGCAACGAAAACTGGATTTTAAAAAAATTTTTAAAAATTTCTACTGGATCCTGAGCATGACATATAAGTAGAGTACCGGGTTTTTCCGAAATACCGCCCATGGGCGGTAATTCGGTTTTCGCACTTTTGGCCCAATCACTTTTAATCCGAATAACCGCCCATGGGCGGTATATCGGAAAGTCATTTTTTATACCATTAATGACACCAGAGTTTCTGTATTAAGCATTTAATCAGTATTTAAAATCAAATCAATCGATATCACTGTTGAATATCTCGTTTCGGACTATTTCTTTGTTCCTGACATCTCCATACATGTTAATGACCATTAATGACACCGGAAAATGACATCAAACAAC
>JAAETN010000234.1 GCA_024228355.1 Maribacter sp.
AAAATTCAGGCAAAAAGCAGTGCCAGACACAGTTACAAAGAAGATCAACTTAATGAAAAGATTGCCACCATTCGTCGTGATATAGCACATTATATGCAGCGTTGTAGTTTTGCAGAACAAGGCTCCGACGAAGAATTTGATTTTGAAAGTTTGCGTATCGAGAAAGAGCGTCTAGAAAAACTTGAACAGCGACTGCTGAAACGCAAAGAGCAAATTCAAAAGCGAAAAGAAAATTTAAAACCACAGCACCGTGAAAATCACCGAATAAATCTTATAGAACCCGATGCCCGTTTCACTGCTAAACACAATGGACTAAACTACAATGCTCAAGCAGGTGTTGAAGATGCAATTCATCTTATCGCTGCAGCAGATGTTGTTAATGAGCCTAATGATCAGGGACAATTTATTCCGATACAACAAAAAGTTGAAAAGAATATATCCAAAGATATTCACCGCCGTTATACCGGTGATGCAGGTTATCATAATCTTGATGATTTAGAAGAACTTGAAAACAACAACATTGATGCAATAATAGCTGATCCTACTCCAAATCATCGTTCAACAAAATCCAAACCAACATCAAATACCATCATTCTTAAGGAAGAAAGGAAAATAGAACGTAATGATTTTATTTATCATCCCGAAGAAGATTGTTATGAATGTCCTGCCAGCGACAAACTGAAACCAGTACGAAAAAAAGGAAAATCTACTGTATACCGGGCAAGTGAATGTGAGAATTGTCAACTTTCAAAGTACTGCATTCCCAGCAAAAAGAAAATAAAACAAATACACCGCTCTCACAGGGAAGATATAGCAGAAAGAATGTCAAAAAGATTACAAACCGATCAAGCAAAACAAAGAATGAAAATGAGGTCAACATCGGTAGAGCCGGTTTTTGGCAATCTTAAACATAATCTTAAATTCAGGCGATTTTCTCTGCGCGGTTTAAATAATGTACGGGGCGAATTTAATTTAATGTGTATAGGGCATAATTTGAATGTATTATTCAAATGGATGCAACCCGAACACTTCGCAGCGTTAATGAATACACCACATAAGATAATCAAACAACATATCGCAATTTCAAAGAACATTTTGGCGGTTATTATTACAAAAATCACCAGATATTTTGTAAATCCTTATAAATTGGAATTACAATGAAAATTTAACCCAACTAATTCCCACTGCAACAGCCTGTTTTATGAAGGAAAAAGTACAGCAATTGTACCCAATGACATTGAGATTGGCAGTATAAAAGAAGAATCAGTTTCACCATTTTTTGATGTAGATTTAGCTGTTGGTTACCAATTCAATTTTAAGAAATTTAAATTGAACCTGCAAATTTCCGGATATAATATTTTGGATAATAGCGGATACAGGGACTATTATTTGAAAAAAAGGTTTTTACAAAGTTCGCTCAGCATTACCTACTAACTTATTAAATGAACAATCCCGCCTCAAGCAACGAGGTATCCAAATGGACTTAAAAATTCGTAACGACCCAAATGTCGGGAAATTAAATCCATCTGGTTGGGATTAAATTAATTTCCCTTTTTTGAAATACACTTCAATACTTGTTAAATTTTCG
>JAAETN010000235.1 GCA_024228355.1 Maribacter sp.
CCATGAAGCCATAAGCTTGTGATAGCTAAAAGGTCTATAGGCATCATATTTAATATCATCTTCGCGCGTCCAAAAATACTGAACAGGTTTCATGACTTCTTGAGCAACTTTGGCAGCTTCAATGGTATAATCAGGGGCTAACCTTCGACCAAACCCTCCTCCAATTCTCATGACATGTAAAATCACTTTTTCTTCAGGCAATTTAAAAAACCTCGCCAAAAAATTTCGCTCGAATAGCGGGGTCTGGGTCGTTGACCAAATCTCACAACTATCTTGCTTCAAGTCTATTGTGCAATTCACCGTTTCCATAGGAATGTGCGCAATTAATGGCAAATGATAAACAGCCTCCAGTTTATTGGGAGAGGATCTTAGTGCCTTATAAACATCTCCATCATTCTTTACTTCTGTGCCATTTTTCAACTCAATCAACCTTTGGCACTCATTGTGCAAAGTTACAGTACTTTCACTCGTGTTTACGCCGAGATTCCATTCAATCTTTAGCGCTTTTCTACCTTGTAAAACAGCCCAAACAGAATCTCCTACAACCGCAACCCCCTCTCTGGTATTCGGCCTGTCTTTATTACCAAAAAAAGAAATTTTGAAAACATTTTGAACTCCTGGAATTCTTAATGCCTTTGAGGCATCAAACATTTTAACGGTTCCTCCATAGGTGTCGCACTTTTCAGCTGAAGCATAAAGCATGCCTGGAATTCTTACATCTTGACCATATTGAGCCACCCCTTCAACTATTTTTTTTACCTCGGGGTTAGTTACCGACGTACCGATAAGATTGAAGTCCTTTTGGTCTTTTAGTCTTACATTTTTAGGAAGTTCAAATGTTGCAGCTTCTTCGGCTAATTTACCTATACCGAGCTTTAGTCGATTATTCTTGTTTTGAACAATACTTTTTTCAATAAAACACTGCTCTTTAGGTAAATTCCAATGTTCCGAAGCAGCATGAAGAATTAACTCTCTTGCTATTGCTCCAGCTTTTCTCATAGGCTCCCAAAAAGCAATAACGCTGTAGCTACCTGCAGCACGCTGATCAGTTCCTCCAAATTGCTCTCCGGCATCAGCTTGTACAACATTTACATCCTCCCATGCTATTCCTAACTCTTCAGCTACTAACATAGGCAAGGAAGTTTTCACTCCTTGGCCAATTTCAGGAATAGGGTTCGTAATCTCTACAATACCATTAGTATTTATTTTAACATAGGCATTGAAATTATGGAACTCTCCTGGAACAACTTTCTCAACCGGTTTTTCTTTACATGAAAAATTAATCCCAAGTAAAAGACCACCAGTGGCTAATGATCCGACTTTTAGAAAATCTCTTCTTTCGTACATTTTCTACTAATTATTTGTGTACTTTATCTTATAAATCAGCAGTAAATTACAGATTCTAATATTTTAGAAATGTTTTTTATGCTAATCAAGGAGTTTTTTATCTAAATACTATATTGCTCTAGCTAATTACAGAGATTTTTCCTGTTCACATCCTTGAATTTATAGTTTGGAATAAAATGGCATGATTATTTAGATGAAATAGGGTGGCCAAAAGGATATTTATCTGAAATCGCAAATAGCACAAATTTAGCTCGAGATAATCATCATATTCAAACGGTAGTGTAATTAGTAAATAAAGTGAAAAATGTATTTGTAACAATGGGTGCTAGTCATGCACCAAGAATTGAAGTCGCATTAAAAAATACTATTGAATAAAATAACTATTTACTATAAAAAACTTAGTTAAAAAACAAGTCTTTTTAAACGAACGTTTATTGGGATAGTATCTAAAATTTTATTGGTATACTTAATTCCACCTTTTAGTAAATTATTAAAAATGCTATGAAAAAGTCCAATTAAACGGTGGTATATATACACTTACCTTGTTTCATAAAATGTGAATAAGCGAAACTATTAAAAGAGACTACGAATGGGACAATCCGGGAATAAGCCTTGTGATTTTATGAAGTAGTGCACTAATACGGCCATTTTATGGTACAACAGCTTTCTACTTAATTCTTTTTGAATTCTGTAGGAGTTTGTCCTGTAAATTTTTTAAAAGCCCTGTTAAAAGACGCTTTGGAGTTAAACCCACATTCAAAGGCAATACCCAATAAGGTAAGATTCTGAAATTCAAGGGAAAGTATTTTATCCTTTGCCGCTTCCACCCTATGCATATTGATGTAATCAAAAAAATTTTGACCTTCCATACTATTGATTACCTGGGATAAATGATTGGGCTGTACCCCAAGCATTCGGGCCAAATTATATAATGTGAGTTCCTTCTCCAAATAGGGTTTATCCGTTTTCATCAATTTTGATAAATCGCTCTGTATTTGCCTTGATTGTTTAGTATCTAGGCCTGACTTTCCATACTTCAAATACTCCTCAGTAACCCTTTTCAGTTCCTCTTTATCGTCCAGAACCCCAATGGCAGCATGCGATTGTTGGCCTACAAATATCGAAGGTTGATTCAGACCAAAATATCCCATGAGGAAAATAAAAATACAGATAGCCACATGGGCGATGATTCCACCATATTGCGGAATGACAATGACCGTTAACCGATCTATAAGTAAGCTGGAGCCTGCAATAGCCCATATCACCAGGATGCTCCAACTCAGGAACGTTAACCAACTTAGATGCTTTTCCTCAACATTGGAAAAAATATGTTCCACATGCTTCCCATGCCTATTTAACCGTACAATTACAAGTATCAGATAAACCAAAAGACTGCCCATTTTTAGAATGGTAATCGTATTCCTTGCCAACGAATCAACTTCACTATAGCTTAAAATATGGGTCAAAAAAAACAAATACCCCAGGCAAAATGGGATTAAATGGTATACATGCTTCTCTTGTAATCGAAAGTTTTCAATAGTGAGGGAAAGTGTATATACCCAAAGGATCGGGCCATGGGCAAAAATGGAAACTTCACTAAATTCCAGAATTAACTGTTCCCAAGAGTTAAATGGCTCTGTAGCTCGGTATAATACAAAGAGTGAAATTAAGTTGGCAGCAAAAATGAATAGCCAGACCAGCAAAATACGGTCAGATAGGTTCTTGTTCTTCTTCCCAAGTATCAAGGCTATGATAAAAAGGGTCAAGCCCCCACTTGCCACAAAGAGGTACTGCATATAAAACTTTTGTTAAAAATATGCAATATTATTCAGGCCTTCGGATCACTTTACAGGATTTAGTCTCATGTCTCACGCAATTAGGATCAACGGGTCGGTTGCAGCGCATGGTACGATAATTTCCATGTGCTTTGTATCAGAACTTAAAGACCATAGCATCATGGAACATTTTCCTGTCATTAAAACAGTCTCACTCGCCAAATCCTTTAACGCTGATCCGGCACGGAACATTGGTATAAAGAACCTGAGTATTGAAATCGACAAGGGCACCTTTACTGTAATCATGGGGAATTCAGGTTCAGGAAAATCAACATTGCTCTATTTGCTAAGCGGGCTGGAACAACCCAGCACAGGATCAATTTGGTTGAATGGTTCAACGATACAAAACCTCAACGAAAATGCCATGACACTCTTTAGAAGAAAGCATATAGGCTTCGTTTTCCAGGACCATAATTTGATAGCAAACCTCAGCCTTTTAGAAAATATACTGGTAGCGGGCTATCTGGTAAACAAGGATAGAAAGGTGGTCCAGGCCAGAGCTGAAATGCTTATGGAGCAATTGGAAATCAGTACACTTGCCCAAAGGCTTCCTTCGCAAGTTTCAGGGGGAGAGCGCCAGCGATGTGCCATTTCCCGAGCACTCATTAATAATCCTGAAATTTTAATGGCGGATGAACCCACAGGGAGTTTGAATTCCTCGGCGTCTGAAAAAGTGCTTTCTTGCTTTGATGAAGTACATCGGACAGGGCAGACCGTTTTAATGGTCACACACGACCCCAAATCGGCCTGCCACGGCGACAGAGTTCTCTTTTTAAAGGACGGGATGTTAGTAGATGCCCTCCTATTCGAGAAACAAAAAGGCTTGACCGATCGCCACCAAATCTTGTTGAATTGGTTACAATCCCTCGGTTGGTAACCGCATTACAAATAGCTATGAAAAGTTTACTTCTTCTTACTATCCGGCATTTTAAAAAACGAAAAAGGCAATTCTTGTTGGTTGGCGCCACACTCATATTAACTACCACGATTCTAGGTGTTGCACTTAGTCTAATACGCATCATGGAGCAGCCTTTTGATATCACTTTTACAAATCTCAAGGCCTCTCATATCCTTTTATTATTCGATACCCGAAGTGAAGATGATGATAAAATAACCAATTGGTTTTCGGCACAAAAGGAAGTAGCACAAGTCAGGGCGCCCAGCCCATATATCACGGTCGCGGGACCACTTATTCACAAGGAAAACGAAATAGACTTTACCGTTCAACTAACCGAACATACCGAAGGTCATTTATACCAGGATCTGCTCTATGTGCTCAAAGGGGAAGAAAAAAAGCATCCCGATTTTGGGGAAATCTGGCTCCCCAGTCATTTTGAAACCAATCAAGGCTTGCAATTGGGAGATACCCTCGGGCTGAGTATCAATGGAAAATTATGCGAATTTCGGATTGCAGCTTTTGTGGTAGACCCCCACTACCTGAGTGCCCTCTTTAATCCTACACGGGCCTGGATAGCGCCAGGGACATTGGCCTTTTTTGTTTCGCTTTCTGAAGCAAACAGCAATGAGCTGGGTATAAGACTACGAGACAAATATCAGTTGGATGTTATTTGGCAGCGCTTTAATGAAGCTTTTGATTATTCTGGAACGAGTCTTCAATACCCTATTTTTAAAAGAGCTTTTACAAGCTTCTATCAATTGATGGGTTCAGTTTTGTTGATCTTTTCATTGATGGCCTTGGCGATTTCACTCTTAATCATCAAGCATACGATCTCAAGTCATATCCTCTCGGATTTCAAACAAATCGGAGTATTGAAGACCTTAGGTTTTACTCCGCGCAATATCATTGGTCTGTATTTGATTCAATTTGGACTGCTTCTTCTGGTAGTGCTTCCAATTGGCCTACTCGGAGCCCAATATGTAGTACAACTCTTGGTTGAATGGGTGGTGAATTCCATCGGAATTACGGGTTTTGTTTATGACTTAAGTGGACCTTTCCTCATTTCTCTTGGAATTATGTTGTTCTCTGTGTTCCTAATCACATTTAGAGCAGCAAGGAAAGCCGGTAAAGTAAAACCGGTAGAAGCACTTCGAAATGCCCTTCAGGGAAAGCCGGTAAGAATCAAAAGAAACTCAAAACTTTTTTTATCCAAGTGGCTTCCGCTTTCGATCATTTTAGGAATAACATTCCTAAAAAGACATCAAAGAAGTTTTTGGCTTTTGTGGGTCAACTTGATCGCCATTGTTTTCATCACGGTTTTTTGTGTAAATATTTCAAATTCATTTGATCAGATCCATAGCAATAGGACAGCCTGGGGTTTTGACAAAGCCGATATCCAGCTTATAAGGAACACCTCAACATTATTACCTCTAGAGCATGACCAATTATTGGAAATATTAGGTGCCTACAATGCAGAAATACGATCCATCTCGTCCTTTAATTACACGGATTTGTCCATATTATCAGAAAATAATAAGCCGGTGCAAAAGATTCTGGGAAAGGTCTATTCCAATTCCATTTCGGATGCAGGTTTGGGCAATATAAGCGGAAAGCATCCAAAGACGGTCAATGAAATCTCCCTTTGTATCGGTACCAGCAAGCAATTCACTAAGGTGCCAGGGGATAGCCTTGCAGTTTTTATCGAGGGACAAAAAAAGACATTTGAGGTGACCGGCATCTATCAAGACGTTGGGAATCTGGGACAAGGGTTCCGCTTACACGAAAATGCATTATCGCTACTTAATCCACTTTACCAACCCTTGCACTATGGATTAGAACTGGAAAAGAACGTAGACAAGAACCAATTCCGGGCGTTGCTCCAAGAACAATTAGGAGAAACCATCCAAACGGAACTAAGTTTTGAGGAAAGAAAATCAATGGTCACTATGGTAACCAACATCCGCATCGCAATTTTGGCGATATCTATATTTTTTATTCTGGTTCTTATCATCTTGATTCACAATGATCTAAATATTCATATCAGCCAAAATCAGATCACTTTTGTAAAGTTAAAGTCAGTTGGCTTTACCTCTGGTCAATTGCGGGCCTCGCTGTTATGGAAGGTGCTGCTACATTTGATACTCGGTATCATCGTAGGAATCCCTTTGTCCCTATGGATAGGGCCCTTACTTATGAATCTGCTTACCAGTGATATTGGCCTAGTAGAATTCCCTTTTATTCCTTCTGTCATTGGAATCCTGGGAACAGTTGTTGGTCTATTGGTTCTAGCATCCTTTTCAACGTGGTCCGCCTCTACCTCAATTAAAAAAGTAGACCCACGAATGCTGTCTAACCTCTAAATAATGTAATAATGATCAAAAATGCATTACGAATCAAATCCGTTATAATCCTACTCTTTCTGCTTGGAATGGCAAGGCAGGGAAACGCACAAATACCGAGTTCTTTGGACACCTATTTAGACCAGGTCTACCAAAGTCATGTGATACCCGGATTTTCCGTAATCGTGGTGGATAATCAGCAAGTGCTTTACTCCAAAGGTTTTGGAAAAGAACAACTGGGCCAAGCTGCTTCCTTTACACCTCGTTCGGTATCGGCCATTGGTTCGCTCACCAAATCCCTGACTGCCATGGCCATCATGCAATTGGTGGAACAAGGCGCCTTGGAACTAGATGCGCCGATTGTGGATTATCTTCCTTGGTTCAGGACCGCCAATAAGGAAAAGAGTGACAAGGTCACCATCCGGATGTTGTTGAACAACACTAGTCGTTTGTATGCCAATCCCTTCCCCTCTTATGAGTTATCAGATCAAGCTTTGGAAAAACTTGGGCATAGCCTAGAGGGAAGCTTTATCACAAAAGAGCCAGGATCGGCCTATGAATACAGTAATCTCGGATTTAGCCTCGCGGGATTACTGGTCCATGAAGTGTCGGAAGAACCCTATATGGACTATTTGGAAAAGCATATTTTTAAGCCCTTGGAGATGAATAGCACCTCAACCGACCCTGTCAAGTTCGAGGCCTTGGGAGCACTTGAAGGTCATTATCATGGAATAGAAAGATGCTTTCCCTCAGTAAGAGAACAACAAATGGAATCCGGGGAATATATTCCTGCCGGCTCCTTTACCCGGTCCAATTCTCTAGACCTCAGCCATTATTTGATGGCGCTCCTAAATAAAGGGAATTACAAGAACGAACGACTTTTATCTTCAAAAAGTATCGAAGAAATGTGGTATCCCAATAGTTCATTTCCAGGGCTATCAAAGGAACAGGGAGGTGACGGGAAACCTATATTTTACGGCTTGGGCTGGATGATTTCCGATATTGAGGGAAGACGCATCGTTCATCACGGGGGAAGTACGGGAAAAATGTCGTCCATGACAATGATAGATCCAGAAAACAATCTGGCAGTAAGTTTGCTTGCCAATGTGGACCTCACATTTATAGACCAATACCAATATCCGAGGGCTTTCACCATAGTCAACAATTTGTTGTGTTTGGCGAGGGGGGAGGCCATTACCAATATGGGAAAACCCATCATATTAGATCCTTCCATTAATGAGTTCGAATTGGCGGTATCGAAGGCGGAAAAATACTTAGGTGAATATACCCAAGTCAAAGGGGGCGATCATTGGGTGAATTTTGGGTTGACCCTCAAGATAAAGCAGCAAAAAGAAGGTTGTCTGGAAGCTACCTTGTACCGCGGCAAGCAGACCATAAATAACTTTAGGCTGGACTTTGTAAATGAATCCCACGCAATAAGTCGTAATATGGGCGTTCCCCAGCAAGTACAGTTCAAAATAACGCCTGATGGACAAGTCCAAGGACTTTTTAGTTCTGGAGTGGAATATCTTAAACTGGAAAACACTCATGCCCAAACTCATCGAATGGTCAACCTTCAACACAACATTCAGTTTTTGTTACCAAATAATTGGGAGTTGGTCACCACTGTCAACGGCTTCTATGCCACGGACAAAGGAAATCCCAGGAACTTACTAAGGGGCTGGTTTACAGAAGACAAACGTGGCACAACAATTGAGAACTTTAAAAAAGCTATCAGTAATAACAAAATACAGGAAAGCGATTCGCATAACCAGATTGAAGGGCAACTTGTCTGGAAGCATCGGACTGTTCTAAATGGGCAAGAAAACAATAAGCTCCTACATACCTTTTTTGAATCTAAACTGGAAGGCAAACAGATTGCCTTATCAATCTCTACTGATCAGGAAAATCACACATTAATATTACAACGGCTAATGGTACCTTTACTAAAATCGTTAAAAACAGAATAAGAATAACCTGTTCAACTGATATTTAATTAGCTTGACATAGTGCAGCAGGTATGAACCCATCAATAATTGAGAAGCTATATAGTACAAATGACTCAGGAAAATATCAAGATTTTCGGTTATGGGATAATTTCGTATTATCAGAAAAACATTTACGAAAATTACATTTGGATAGTTGTTGGATCTTTGAATTTGGAGCTGAACAATATCGAGAAGAAATGGAGGGTCGGCAAAATAAAATTCACTCTTAAGATATAAACGACAATAATGATCTGCCCAGACTTGCTCAAAAAAGAATAAAATTCATTGACTAATCATGGAGTCCTATAAAACCAACGTGGCTGTTGCACAACTCTGATTTACATCAACTCTTGCTTTCATAAGCGTTCGGAAATCGGTAACTTATGGTATGCAAGGCAGAAAGAACTACACCGAAAAACTGTTCCTCAGCTTCAGGCTGTCGGACCGGATCCCGAAGGACAACCTTTACAGAAGGCTCCGCGAAACACTCGACCTGAGTTTTCTTTATAGGGATACGAAAGAACTTTATGGCAAGACCGGCAACCCTTCGATCGACCCCGTGGTCTTCTTTAAGCTACTGCTCACGGGATACCTTGAGAACGTAACCTCCGACCGAAAACTGGTGGAACACTGCAGCATGCGAATGGACGTGCTCTACTTCCTGGGCTATGACCTGGACGAAGAACTGCCGTGGCACTCGACTATCAGTAGGACAAGGCAGCTTTACCCGGCATCCCTTTTCGAGAAATTGTTCAACAAGGTATTTGCTCTTTGTGTCGACAGTGGGATGGTGTCCGGCCATTCCCAGGCGGTGGATTCGGCCCCGATAAAGGCGAACGCATCCATGGAAAGCGTGGTGCCCAAAATGCCTGCAAACTCCATAGTCAACCACTTGAAGAAAGTGTCGGAAGAAAATCGGGGAACCACGGAAAAGCATGGTGGTACCGTATCCCCCGCACATATCTCCGCTCCCGTGCACGAGCTGAAGCGCGTAGAGAAACACCACCGAAATTTAAAGGACAGTCCGGTACGCCCTGTCGGTGCGTCCCACAAAAAAGCACGCCTGCTCAGCAACAAGACGCACTACAGCCCCCATGATCCTGATGCCCGTATATCGGTAAAACCGGGCAAGGCCAGAAAGCTAAATTACCATTGCAGTATGGCGGTGGATACCGCGGAAGGGGTCATCTCTCATATCCAAGCTGACTTTGCCGACGGCAGGGACAGCCAGTACCTGACCGATATCAGCTTGCAGGTCCAGAACCGTTTAAGGAAAAACGAGCTTATAATGACGGATTTCCTCGCTGACGCAGGTTATTCCAATGGCGCCAACTACCATTTTCTCGAACAAGGAAAGGTTACCGGATGGATACCCGTTTTCGGGAAATATAAACCTGAGATAAAAGGTTTCCCCTACAATAGGGAAAAGGACGAATATAGTTGCCCAATGAACAGGCCCTTGCCCTTCAAGGGATTACGTACCAACCGTGATGGTTCCGTACTTAAAAACTACTGGGCGGCACCGAAGGACTGCAAGGCCTGCCCCATGAAACCCCGATGTGTGCCGAATACAAAATCCAAAAAAATAATCAGAACGGTCTATGATGAACAATATCTGAGGGCCTACGCCAGACAGCACAGTGAAAAAGGCAAACGGATGAAAAAACTGAGACAAAGTACGGTGGAACCCGTATTCGGTAGTCTGACCCAGTTCTACGGTTTGAGAAAAATAGGCGTACTGGGCAAGGCCGGTGCACATAAGGTCATGCTCATGGCCGCAATTGCCTTCAACCTGAAAAAGTACCTCAAGAAAGGGGGAAGGAGACCCTCCATTGGCATTTTAAGGACCATTATACATGCCTTGCAAGGCAACCTGACCGCTTTTTACCGGCAAATCCAATCAAGACCGGTTCTCCTTAAGGCCCCGTAAAAACACGCCTACTTGGTCAATATCCTGCGCACAGACCACTTCTGCAACGGCCACCAACGTTTTATAGGACAATTTTCCAAGCCTTTATATATCTGGACTAGAACATCAGGGTATACTAAAACCCACCATTAATTAGACTTTGTTGGATGACCTGATATATCGGTTGAGATTGGTTTTTAGAACAATTAGTAGTCGGTAAATGGTTTTGTTATTCATTGAGATAAAAGTAGGTTATAGGTAGATCCATAAAATAATAACGATAGAGAAATCGAAAAGAAAAACCTTATTTATGCCAAAACTATTAGAAGCAATTTGTTGTACCTATGTTGTACCCATTTAAAAAATACAAAACCTTTCAATCTCTTGAAAGGTCTGTACTTATTAAGTGGTCCCACCCCACCAGAGGCGGGTAAACTGGGTTAGTTCGCTACGCGAATAGACCAGAGAAGTTCCCCGTCTGCAAATAGAAAACCTCGCAGCCAATGTGGGCTGCGGTTCTTTTTACCCACTGCCTTTCAAAAACCAGTTTTTGACGGCAATGACAAAAAATTAACCCCACGGATTCGCGTGGGGTTTTCTGCTTGATGTGGTCCCACCTGGGCTCGAACCAGGGACCCC
>JAAETN010000236.1 GCA_024228355.1 Maribacter sp.
GAAAGGTGATGAAGGCGAAACCGATACCTTCTATACCAACGAGGATGGCGAGTTCAAGCTGCCGATAAAGGAAACTAAGGTGCGTATTCCTCTTCTTGGGGAGTTTGTGCTTACCCAGGAGCTTATTGTTTTTTATGAGGGACAGGAGTTTTCGATTTGGGTCAAAGGAAAGCAGGATTTGAATGAATATGGAGAACTAGGCGGGATACCAATAAATTTCCGATGTGAATTGACAGATAAAAGAATTCGTTTAGAAGGCTTTAATGGCCTTTTTGGTACGTCGTGTGAATGGGACGCTATTGACGAACAAGGAGAAAAATAATGGAACCTATATCACCGGCCAAGGCAGCTACCCTGGCAGAAGAAGTATATACGGCTCAATCAAAGGCGACTGTAGAGGTATTTCTTGAAAATGCTATTTTTTCACAGGAGCAAAGTAATACCAAACACCTAAAAGCAACAGTAGGCTTTCGCATAATCAATGCAAACGATGGATTTGGCATCTGTGCTCGTGGTAGTGAAAAATATGAGGGTGGGAAATATAAGAATGACCTTTTTATCATGTTTCGTGGCACCACAACCAA
>JAAETN010000237.1 GCA_024228355.1 Maribacter sp.
GACTTTTTCAATGTGCCTGGCTTCGAAGGGTGAATATGGGGTCGATAAAGATCTTATCTTCTCATTTCCTTGTTATGTAAAAAGTAGTGAAATAAAAGTAGTTGATGGAATCGAGCTAGGTGAGTTTGGTAAGGGGAAATTTGATGCAACTTTGAATGAGTTGCAAACGGAAAGGGATGCTGTAAAAGAGATGGGTTTAATTTAATGTATATAAATTTCAATGGAGCTTACATTGAGTACTCGAACTTGCTCAATGTGACGTCATCCTAAGCACCTGCTTGACGCATCATTCAGGAGGGGAGCCGAAGTATTGTTTTTATCGCGATAGCAACCTGACTTGATCATATAGGGATTTCTATTTTAAGCGGTTGCCACACAAAAAGATATATGTAGGGCCCGTTTCCCAAACGAGCCTTGCCGGTATTGTTGTATGCGATACAATTGTTGTCGAAAAGTTAACTTAACAACATAGGCAGATTGAAAGTTGGGCCTCATAAAAAGTCCGTTTGGCCTGCCAGACTTGCCATTCAGGTGAGGAAACGGGTTCTACAGTTTTGGTTATGTAGCGAGCTAAAATACACAGATTTAAGCCTGTAATCACTAAACTATACTTGAAACTACTACAACCTTTTAAAAACAACATGTTTAGCAAGCATTGTCTGGGATATACCTCTTGCCAGCATCAGAATGGTTAAGGCTAACCATAGTGCATGGTTACCAATGGTGTTGTGGAAAATATAATAAGTAGGCAGGTAAAAAACAAGTGTGGATAGAAGCATTGTGTTCCTCATGGCTTTTGACGCGGTAATTCCTATAAATATTCCGTCCCAGATAAATGGTACGGCGTGTATGACAGGTGCTATTATTAGCCATCCCAAAAATGGTATTGCTGCGTTAATTACTTCCTGATTATCGGTTAACAGTAGAAGTATATTCTTACCAAAGAAATAAAAAAAGAGTACCAGCACTATGCTTATGCCAATTCCCCATTGGAAAGACACTTTTATAGCATTCCTGAAATTCATTGCATCACCGGCTCCAAAATATTTA
>JAAETN010000238.1 GCA_024228355.1 Maribacter sp.
CCATTTTCTGTTAAATGCTTCTGATACAGCATACGTCGTTCCAGATCCGCCAAATGGATCAACAATGAGGTCGCCGGGATTTGATGATGCCAAAATGCATTTCCTCAATAATTCAACCGGTTTTTGTGTTGGATGTGCCATTCGTTCCCAGGAATTATTTGATAAAGTAGGTATTTCCAAAACATCTTTCGGTTTTGCTCCATTTGGATTTGGTGTCCAAATATGCTTTTTTCCGCTTCCATATTGTGAAGTTTCGGCCTGGGGATGTCTTGGATACTTAAGCGTATGTGCGTTATAAGGTATTCTCACAGCATCAGTATTTAAAATAAATTTTTTATTTTTTCTGAAATGGAGAATACTCTCGTGGGATCTTCCCCAATCATTTGCTAGATTAGCTTTATTCCTATAATACCAGACTATCCATTTGCAACCTTTGAAAAGATGGCTTGCAGCCCATTTTACGTCAGCAAGAATCTCGGAAAACCCACAAATGTATAAGCTTCCGAGGGAATCAAGAATCCTGTGTACCTCTTCAATCCATTCCAAACTCCATTGAACATATTTTTGTTGTGATTCAAAAGTGTCCCACTCTGCCTTTTTTATATTGTAAGGAGGGTCGGCAAACACTAGCCGAA
>JAAETN010000239.1 GCA_024228355.1 Maribacter sp.
AAATTAGGCGGATAAGTGACCTATAAAAAAACCTTGGATTGGATGTTTACCCAGCTTCCGGTCTATCAAGAAAAAGGGAAAGTTGCGTTTAATGGAAAATTGGATAATATCCTTAAATTTTCAGCACACCTTAAGAATCCTGAAACGAAATTCAAAAGCATACATGTTGCTGGTACCAACGGTAAAGGTTCCAGTAGTCATATGTTGGCCTCAATACTTCAGGAAGCCGATTATAAAGTAGGGCTTTACACTTCTCCTCATCTAAAGGATTTCAGGGAACGAATTAGAATCAATGGTAAGACCATTGGCAAAAAACAGGTTGTACGCTTCATTAAAAGGAATAGAACCTTTCTTGAGGAAAACAAATTGTCGTTTTTTGAAATGACTGTAGGCATGGCCTTTGATTATTTTGGCAAAAAAGAGGTCGATATAGCGATAATTGAAGTAGGATTGGGAGGTAGATTGGATTCGACCAATATAATCAGTCCGGAAGTATCGCTAATCACCAATATAGGGATGGACCATTTAGATATGTTGGGAGATACTCTTCATAAAATTGCTTTTGAAAAAGCGGGAATCATTAAAGAGAATGTGCCTATTGTGATTAGCGAATTCCAGGAAGAAATTGCTGAAACGTTTTTGTCAATTGCTAAATCCAAAAACTCCAAAATAATATTCGCAGACCAGGTAATCGATAAAAATTATAAAACCACATTACAGGGCAGTTATCAATCAAAGAACATCAAAGGGGTAGTTGCTGTTTTAAGAGAGCTTAAGAACTTCAAAGTCAAAAAAAAACATATCAAACGCGGATTAATAAAGGTAGTTAAGAATACCGGATTATTGGGTAGGTGGCAAATTTTGCATAAAAGACCAACAGTGGTTTGTGATACTGCCCATAATAAGGAAGGTCTTTCATACGTAATACAACAGTTAGAGGAACAAAAATTCAATCAACTGCACATCGTTTTGGGCTTCGTAAAGGATAAGGACCTGGATATTGTTTTACCTCTTTTTCCCAAGACAGCGCAGTATTATTATTGCCGTCCCAATATTATGAGGGGATTGAATGAGCAGATACTCTCAAAAAAAGCTAAGGAGCATGAATTATTAGGGGATACTTATAAGTCGGTAAGTGATGCCTTTAAGGCAGCAAGGAAATGTGCTTCTAAAAAGGATCTGATATTCGTCGGAGGCAGTAATTTTACGGTGGCAGAAGTGGTCTAATTTTTTTTAATCTTTTCTTTTGGGTAAAAGAAAACTATTCTATATTTGCACCCCGTTAGGGCTCTTAGCTCAGTTGGTCCTGACGATTCCGCTTAGGCGTAATGTCAGGATGCTGATATCCGCCCAAGGCGTATCGTCAGCATTCAGAGCAGCTCGAAATAGGTCGGCTACATTATCTGATTAGGGTAATAGAAGTACATTTTTAAATTGGGGCTCTTAGCTCAGTTGGTCCTGACGAATTCACAGAGTGAAATGTCAGGATGCTGTACTTCCCGCAAGGCGGGTTCGTCAGCATTCAGAGCATCCCGACAAAGTCGGGAAAGTTATCCACAATAGGGATGATGAAGAAGTTAGATTAAGAAGTGGGGCTCTTAGCTCAGTTGGTTCAGAGCACCTGCCTTACAAGCAGGGGGTCACTGGTTCGAATCCAGTAGGGCCCACATCAGTAAATTCAAGGCTTCCGAGAAATCGGAAGCTTTTTTATTTTGCCTTGGGTTAAACATAGGTTAAACATTGTCAGGTTTTTAACCGTCATATTTAATGCAAGGAAAATGCTAGAGTTAAGATGAAGGATTTTTAACAACTTTCTAATAATCAAAGGGTTCTTGGTTTAAGTTCAAGAGAGGAGCATGGTGAGAGTTAGTCATTCATGAGATTGAGTGGTTTTTATTTTTCCATTAGTACTTTATCTGTACAACAAATTCCATTTTCTTCCAGGTAACTATCGGTTCTGGTATCCAATACTGTTTAGTTCAAAAGTCTAAATTAAGGTGGGTTTGTTTTTATTACCATCTACTATAGAATTGGTTGTTGTCTCAATAAACGTTCGTGGCTGTTGCAGAACTCCAATAAACATCGATTTTT
Source organism: Maribacter sp. (assembly GCA_024228355.1). Taxonomy (GTDB): domain Bacteria; phylum Bacteroidota; class Bacteroidia; order Flavobacteriales; family Flavobacteriaceae; genus Maribacter_A. Next base: position 2,092 of record JAAETN010000239.1, read on the forward strand.
GCTTTTACCAATGTGCGGTAATCCGTAACTTAAAGGTATGCAAGGCAGAAAGAACTATACCGAAAAACTGTTCCTCAGCTTCCGGTTATCGGACCGAGTTCCTGAGGACAACCTTTACAGAAGGCTACGTGAAACACTCGACCTGGGTTTTCTTTACAAGGATACTAAGGAACTTTATGGCAGGACGGGCAACCCCTCTATCGACCCCGTGGTCTTCTTTAAGCTACTTCTCACCGGATACCTTGAGAACGTAACCTCTGACCGAAAACTGGTGGAACACTGCAGTATGCGGATGGACGTGCTCTACTTTCTGGGTTATGACCTGGACGAAGAACTGCCATGGCACTCGACTATCAGTAGGACGAGGCAACTTTATCTGTCATCCCTTTTTGAGAAATTGTTCAACAAGGTATTTGCCCTGTGCGTGGACATCGGGATGGTGTCCGGCCACACCCAGGCGGTAGATTCGGCCCCGATAAAGGCGAACGCATCCATGGAAAGCGTGGTGCCGAAAATGCCTGCAAACTCCATAGTCAACCACTTGAAGAAAGTATTGGAAGAAAACGGGGAAACCAAGGAAAGATGTGAGGGAACCTTGTCCCCCGCACGTATCTCCGCTCCAGAACATGAGCTGAAGCGCGTGGAGAAACATCACCAAAATCTAAGGGAGAGTCCGGTACAACTGGTCGGCGGATTCCACAAAAAAGCACGCCTGCTGAGCAACAAGACACACTATAATCCCCATGATCCAGATGCCCGTATATCGGTAAAACCAGGTAAGGCCAGAAAACTCAACTACCGCTGTAGTATGGCGGTGGATACAGCGAAAGGGGTCAACTCGCATATCCAAGCCGACTTTGCCGACGGTAGGGACAGCCAATACCTGACCAGTATCGGCCTGCAAGTCCAGGACCGTTTAGGGAAGAACGAGCTTGTGATGACGGACCTCCTGGCTGACACGGGGTATTCCAATGGCGGGAACTACGATTTTCTAGAACAAAGGAAGCTTACCGGATGGATCCCCGTCTTCGGGAAATATAAACCTGAAATAGAAGGTTTCCCCTACGACAAGGAAAAGGACGTGTACAGTTGCCCAATGGACAGGCCACTGCCCTTCAAGGGATTCAGTACCAACAAGGACGGTACCGTCCTGAAAAACTACTGGGCTGCACCGAGGGACTGCAAGGCCTGCCCCATGAAATCCCGCTGTGTGCCAAATACAAAATGCAAAAAAATCACCAGAACGATCTACAACGAACAATATCTAAGGGCTTACGCCCGACAGCACAGCGAAAGGGGCAAACAAATGAAAAAACTGAGGCAAAGTAAGGTGGAGCCCGTGTTCGGTAGTCTGACCGAGTTCTACGGTCTGAGAAAAATAGGTGTACTTGGGAAGGCAGGAGCGCACAAGGTCATGCTCATGGCCGCGATTGCCTTCAACCTGAAAAAGTACCTGAAGTTTGTCAAAAAACGGGCAAAGAGCAGGGCAGGGCGGCTTGCTTTGCCTGCTTTTGCAAAAACACTGTTCTACCGGATGTTCAACTCGCCCACAAGCCCTGAAAAAGTAGGTGTCCAACACGGATAGGCCAGAAAAAAAGCCTCGTTAAGAGGCTTATATGTGTCCGTTTTTAACTAGATCAGGGGCTTGTGCAACGATTCTGTTGTGGCATGTTAGCCGCTTGAGCGGACAGCTGCGAGCTGTTTGTAGGTGTTAGTACCGGGCAATTAATTTTAACGCTTGTTGTACAGCGTTTTCGTTAGTTTTTAGTGACAAATGGTTTAATATGTGTCCAAGGAATGTCATTGATTTTTATCTTCTTTCTTTTAGTTTTTTCTAGTTCGGAATCTTCTAAAGAAAGAGCTGCATCATTTTTAGAGAAAGTACAATAAGGTTCATATTGATGGCCTTTAGCTTGTTTTTTTTCTTCCCGAGTTAATAATTTGTAAAATAATCTTCCCAAAATTGGTGTAGAAATTATTACTATTTTACCAAATTCGTTATGTAATTGGTTCAAGAAATCATTCATCTTTTTTACTAAAGGTGGGTTTCCTTTTTTCTTAAAGTATTTTCTAGCTGACCAAGTCATGGCAGAAGAGAAAATTGCCCATTGATTATTAACTGTTCGAGAAAATCTTTCTTTAATAGCTTTATTATCTGAATTTTTATATCGGTTATAGCCTTCAAATTGAGTTCTTAATATTCTTATTATGCTTGGACCATTTATTTCAAAGTCTTTTGTAAAAGCTCTCTTCATTATATCAATTTCCATCCCTGAAGGAATGTTTGGGTGATCAAAGTTAAGCCACTTCTGTGCTGTATAATCTGTAAATTGTAAATCATTTATCATACCTTTTTGATGTAATTCTTTATACAGAGGAGTGCCAGGAGTAGGATAATATTGCATAAATTGCATTAATTCAACATTATGTTTAATTGCATAATCTATATCATAATCAATATTTTTGGGTGTATGATTAAGACTACACATGATTGAAGATCCAATAAAACTGATTCCATATGATTGCAATTTTTTAACCAATTGAATTGTATCAGTTCCTTTTAATTTATCATAATCTTGGCTTGAACCTTCAATACCCAACCATACTAAATCGAGTCCCATTCTTGCTAATTCTTCTGGATCATAACTCTCTAGAGCTTTAGCAGATCCAAAGGCATTGATTTCCCAATCTTTATTATTTGCTTTCATTAGTTCAAGAAATCTTAAGGCTCTTTTTTTAAACGATAGGAAATTTTCATCAAACATATTAAAACGTTTGATACCTGTCTCTTTTTCAATATTATTGCATACATTAAAAATATCGTCTCCCGTTTTAAGAAACGGAATATAGCTTCCTTTTCCACCAAATTTAGCAGATGTTTTACAAAATGTACATCCAAATGGGCAACCTACGCCAACAAAAATAGGAGCTGATTGAAGAGTGAATTTTGTAGGAATTGAAACTCCGCCTACAATTGTGTTTTGAGTATCAGAAGTAATTGGATGTTTGATATTTTCATCCGGATTTTGACCTAAGTATTCTCTCAACCATATAATTCCTTCTCCTAATACCATGTAATCTGCATCAATATCTTGGAGATCAACATCATCATTTACAATATGGCCTCCAATAATAATTTGAGTTTCAGGTTGATATTTTCTAATAAGGGCACACATTTTCTTTGTTTTCTCATAATTTGTAATAATAGAAGTTATTCCAATAATATCGTACTGAACATTTTTTAATTCGTTTTCAAATTGAGTCCAAGTGGGGAAGTCTAGAACATAACAAGGAGCATCTAGATTGCAGGCTAATAATTTTAAATTATAAGACATAGTATGTTGTCGAATTGTATACCCACCTTGATATCTGGTTATTTGAGAATGACACAATTCCATTGGAGTTTCTACTCGGCTATCATCAGAATTTGCAGCGTAAGGTCCAGGAACACAGGAGAATAATACTTTTGCTTTTATGCCTTTTGGGTGTGGGGGCCTGGGCGAGATCCTAAATTTTCCTGGAAAATCAGGTTTTGTCAAATTTTTCATAGTTAGAAAATTTAATTACTTAAATTGACAACAAAGTGTCCGAAGAACGGGAAGGCTACATTTCCATCAACAGCTAGTTTAATAATTTTTTCAATTTCACTAAGTTCTGATTTTGCAAGTTCTGTTTGCTCCACTTCTTTAAATATCCAGTGCCAAGCAGTATCAAAATGGATAATTACATATTCCGATTCTGGTAAATCAAATTCTTTAATTGCCTCTCCCTGTTTAACCTCTGTTTCACCTTTTTCTTTCGAGTTCTTACAAGCACTCAAAATAATTACGATAGGTATTATATATAAATGTTTCATTGCCTCTTATTAAT
>JAAETN010000240.1 GCA_024228355.1 Maribacter sp.
GACAATGCCAAACAATTTCAGGTAGCTATTGAAGGGTTGTCTGAATACGGTACCCCAGGGGTCTATATTAAAACTTTTGGGTCAAAAAAATGAGTTCAAGGAAAATGCCATGAACAAACTTTCCGGTCTGTCTAATGACTATTGAAAAGCTCATTGACAAGGACAGCTAGACAAATACTATATTGCTTCGAACAATTTTCCCGGGAGCGGTCGAATGACCCCCTTCATTTCCATATTCAAGAGGGTTGAAGAGACTTTAAAAATTGGCATCTTACAATCCAGGGCGATACTGTCCAATAGTTGTTTGCCTTCTTTTTGTAAATAGGTGTAGATAGATTTCTCTACATCATCCAATTCTATGAACAACTGCTTTTGAATTTGTTTGGTTTCATTTTGCTCCAATTCCCAATTCAAAAGATAAATCAAATCAGCAGCAGAGGTAATCATATGTGCCTTCTGTTGTTTTATAAGATTATTACATCCTGAACTAAACTTGTCCTGTGCTCTTCCAGGAACTGCAAAAACATCTCGATCATAACTATTTGCGATATCTGCAGTAACGAGACTACCCCCTTTTTCTGCCGATTCCACAACAATGGTAGCTTCGCTCATGCCTGCAATAATCCTGTTTCTTTTCAAGAAATTCTCCCTGTCGGGATAACTTGTACTCCAAAACTCGGTAACAAAACCTCCATTTTTTTCAACATCGGCAACGTACTTAGAATGAACTTTCGGATATATTTGGTTTAACCCATGTGCCAGACATCCAATGTTTTGTAAGTTATGCTTAACAGCGGTTTTCTGCGCACATATATCAACACCATAAGCAAATCCGCTTACGATTATGGGGTCAAGTGGTGCCAAGTCCTCAATAAGCTTTTCGCAGAAGGCCGTTCCGTAGCTCGTAACACTTCGTGTACCAACAATGCTAATTATTTTACGGTCTTTAAGGTCAATATTGCCTTTTTTGAATAAAATCATTGGACTGTCAATACAATGCTTTAAATACCTAGGGAAATCGCTATCGGTAAAGTAGGAATATGCAATATCGTGGTCTCTGATAAATTGTAATTCATTTTCGGCCGCTTCTTTGTGTTCTGCGTCATGCAGCCCTTTGATTGTATAAGTACCAATCCCATCGATTTTAAGCAAGCTCTGCAACTTATCTTCGAAAACGGCAGATGGACCGCCACAATGGGTTATGAGCTTTTTAGCAGTAACATCGCCAATATTTGGAATATTTTGCAGCCTTAAAACCGCAATTAATTCATCTGTAGTCATTTATGATAAGTGCTTAGTTATCCACAAAATACATAAATTATAATGTTAATAAAAAGTCCTTTGCTATCTATTGATGCTCTGAATTTTTTACAATATTTGTTGAAATGGTCTTAGAACGCTATATCTCCGATTTACTTTACCGCTACAACTGTGTCGTTGTGCCTGGTTTTGGTGCTTTTTTATCACAACATAAATCGGCAGTGCTTAACAAGCAGACCAATTCGTTTTATCCTCCTTCAAAATCATTGTCTTTTAATAATCAATTGTCTTCAAATGACGGGCTTTTAGTGTCCCACATGGCTGAAGTGGAAAAGTTCACTTATGAGGAAATGCTTCAGAAAGTACAGAAAAAAGTGGAAAAGTGGAAGGGTATCTTGTCTCAAGGAGAGCGATTGACTTTGGAAAACATCGGTGACTTAAAATCGAATAAAGAAGGAAAAATCTTATTTCAACCTTCCTATCAGCTCAACCATTTAACTACATCATTTGGATTGTCTTCCTTTGTCTCTGCCCCAATAACAAGGGAAGTATTGAAAAAAGAGGTTGCGGATATTGAGGAAAAGGTTCCTTTTATTATCACTCCGGAAAGAAGAAAGGAATCTTCGATACGACCCTATTTAAAGTATGCCGCTGTTGTTCTTTTGGCTATTTCATGTGGACTGACAGGATACAGATTGTATAACGAAAACCTTTATCAACGGCAAATGGTAGTTGAAAAGGCACAGGAAGAAGTTTCAAAAAGCATTCAAGAAGCCACTTTCTTTGACACTGCACCTTTGGAGCTACCAACTTTGAATCTAAAGGTAATTACCAAAAAACCAGAAGTAGCCATGCACCATATTGTGGCTGGCGCTTTTAGGTTCAGGGCAAATGCGGACAAAAAAATACGTCTGCTTCAAAGACGTGGTTATGAGGCAGCCTATCTTGGTGCCAATAAGCATGGACTACATATGGTAACCTATAGCAGTCATAGTGATGTTGACGAAGCCTTACAAACGCTGCGAAAGGTAAAAAGAACGCAGTCCCAGGATGCTTGGCTATTATCAATTAGGTAGATCTATTTCCTTTCACATCTTTTTTATTAAAGTATCTTTGCCGAAAATCTTATAATGAAGCCTAAAAATCCTAGCGATTCACGTACGATAATGACTGATTTGGTGCTCCCAAGTGAGACCAATCCTTTAAATAACCTTTTTGGAGGTGAGCTCTTGGCCCGGATGGACAGAGCAGCGAGTATCGCAGCACGTCGCCATAGTAGACGAATTACGGTGACTGCTTCTGTAAATCACGTAGCCTTTAATCATGCTGTTCCCTTGGGCAGTGTTCTCACAGTTGAGGCAGCTGTTTCCAGAGCCTTTAACACTTCTATGGAGGTGTATATTGATGTTTGGATGGAAGATCGCTATAATGGAAATCGTTCAAAGGCCAACGAAGCCATCTATACATTCGTCGCCGTTGATGAGTCGGGTAAACCCACTGAAGTTCCTCCAATTGAACCAGTAACTGACTTGGAAAAAGAACGTTTTGCGGCCGCACTACGGCGAAAGCAGTTAAGTTTGGTTCTTGCTGGTAAAATGAAGCCTAATGAAGCTACAGAACTTAGGGCCTTGTTTATGGGAGGATAGTACCCTTGCCTTTCAGATTAAAAATCAAAAGTATCAGGGTCTGGTCCGAATCTTTGTCCTTTTTCAAGATTATCCAAATAAACCATATCTTCATTCGAAAGTTCGAAGTCAAAGATATTTGCATTGGCGATTATTCGCTCTTTTTTAACGGATTTAGGTAAGGTAATCACCCCTTTTTGAAGATCCCAACGCAAAACAATCTGTCCAGGCGATTTACCATACTTTTCAGCGATTTTTTTAACGCTGTCCAAATTAAAGATTCTACCCTGCATCATCGGTGCCCAAGCTTCATATTGAATTTGATGGGCGTTGCAATAATCAATCAAATCTTGTTGTACCAAATATGGGTGAAACTCCATTTGATTTACCATGGGAACAATTTCTGTCTTTTGTAATAAGTCTTCCAAATGATGTTTCATAAAATTACTTACACCTATTGCCCGTACCTTCTTCTCTCGGTATAAATGCTCCAATGCCCGCCAAGTTTCCTTGTATTTGCCCTTTACTGGCCAATGAATAAGGTAAAGGTCCAAATAATCCAAATCCAGGCATTCAAGGCTGTCGTAGAAAGCTTTGAGTGTACTTTGATAGCCTTGGTCCGAATTCCAGACCTTACTGACGACAAAGACTTCGTTCCTATCTATACCACTTTGTTTAAGACCTTCCCCAACACCTTCTTCATTGTTATACATTGATGCCGTATCAATATGCCTATATCCTGCTTCAATGGCCCATTTCACGGCATTGATAACTTCTTGACCATCTTCCGATAAATATACCCCCAATCCAAAATACGGCATTTCAACACCGTTATGCAGTTTAAATGTTCCTTTTAAATCTGTTATGTTTTTTGTTTTTTCAGACATATCCAAAATTTATAGCTGATATACCCATTCTTCTGGATTCAAACGGGATGTATCTTGGTAAAGGTAGAATTTCAAGCGGGTTTGGCCATTAGACCGATTGGTATATATTCTGCCCAATTCTGCTTTTATAGTTACTTTATCTCCTTTTTTCACGTAAAGATCAGATAAATTATAATACGTACTAATATAGTTTCCGTGTTTTATTTGAACCCCCTTATTGCCCCCA
>JAAETN010000241.1 GCA_024228355.1 Maribacter sp.
TAACAAGAAAATCATGTCGCTCACTATCGTTCGCTGGGACGCTGTCGCTATCGCTCCAGCGCCCCATATTTAGGCGTTAGGCGAATATTCCGTAATGATAAATAAATAGATAATTTTTATGCAATATAATTCCACTTGCATACTGTAGCGAGTATTTGATGATTGAGTTAAACGAAAAAAGTTTTGAATGGATATTTTCTGGGGTTGGGGCAACAGCTATTGCAATAGTTGTGGCTATATATTTACATAGGAAAAATCAAAATATTGATATAACGCTTAATAGGTCAGCATCAACAATAGCAAATATTAAAGAGATCACATTGTATGCAAAATCTTTAAAATTAGATGGCCACTTTATTTCTATTAATAGTATCAGGCGTATTTCATTAGATAAGAAAGACCTAAAAACTGGTTCTGGAAAACATCGCCATGAATGGGAGTGGAACCTAAAAATCCATATCTCTGATGATGTTATTTATTCTATACAATCAAATTCAAAAAAAATCGAACGTTTGAAGAATGCCTTAGAAACACGAATAAATGGTGATGTGGGAGAGGAGGATATATCGTTCAGATTATCCAGAGGTGGAATTCATGAAAAAAGGTTAGTTGATGCACTAGAGAGTGACTTCACAGAGTACTCAGAAGATGGCATGTGCGCCTCTGACGTGGTGGAGAAAGAGGAGTTTGGAAATTGGAGCATAAACGGAGATGGGACTGTAACGGATCATGACAATGGTTTGATGTGGATACAGGCCCCCTGGGGCATGAATTGGAATGGTAAAACATTTACTGGAGAACCAATAGTAATTTCATGGGTGGATGCAAAAAACTTATTTGGTAAGGGAGAGTTTTCTGGGAAAAGTCAATATGGAAGGTTGAATAATTGCGAGCTTAACGGAGTTAGATATGAAAAGGGATTTGTTAGGGGAAAATGCCGCATAGATTTTTCTGGGACTGATGATTGGCGGTTAGCGACAGCACATGATTGGAAAGCCATTCAGTTCATGTCTGAAAGGTTTGACTATCCAAATATGGAATACGAGAGACGTAAAAAACACGTTAAAAAACTATTTCCTTATACCAATATTTATCAACAATTCTGGACAGCTACCGGGAAATGGCATCCATATATGTGTGAACAAGAAGATATTTCTTCACTTTCTGGGGTTAGTAAGTTTTTTGCTAGGCTAGAAATAGCGATATCTAAATTTCATCGAGTTTTTAATCTGAAAAAATTTCGAGATTCAGGGTATACAGCATGGGTTTGCGATTTTAATAATAATATAGATGAAGGAGGGCATGTGGAATACCCTGTTATGTTTGTTAGAAATTTAGAGGGTGAAAAATAACTCGCCTAACAATTCAAATTCACTCGGACGTTTTGCTGCGGTGATTAAATGGGGCAATCGCTTCGCTCATTTTGCCCCATTTAATCACCTTCACAAAACGCCGGTGATTTGAGGCGTTAGGTGCACACAAATATGATTCCAGATTATTGGATAAAGTTTATGGATGAAAATAATCTTCGTGACGTCATGTGCGAAATACCCGAAGAAGCTGATCTATCTGAGCTTGATGGTGGAAGTATAGAAATTTTCAAAGAAGAAGAGATAATTGACGAGGCAACTAATTATTATCCAGGTATTGGTGTAGTAAAAGATGGCTATATTCCAGTAGCTAGTTGTTCTCATGGAACTGGAGACCCCTACTTTATTAATATCAAGGATGGAAAAGCTGGGAAGCTGTATCGCGTGTATCATGATGCAGTATTTGATGGCAAATATAATAAAGAAGAAGCAATTAATGTTGTGCTAAATAACTATGAAGATCTACTTAAATATAAAAGCACCTAACAAGAAAATTATGTCGCCTGCAAAAAGCGCAGGCTCGGACTTGCGTTCCGCTGCGCTCCACGCAAGCCGCATATTAGGGCGTTAAGGATAAAACACCAGAAAAAGAAGCGGAAATTAAATGTTGCTGTTTTAGTGTGAAGGAAATTTCATTTATAAATGCATTTTAAGAGCAAGTGCATAGATGCAGAAACAGCAGCATAATTGCGAAATTCAACAAAGGAAGTATCTTTGATACATTTTGGAAATTAAAATTGGGGCTTCGTTTAATGAAATATGTAGCCCCAAAGTATGAAGGGAGCATTTTTGAAAGCCAGGGCATATTATATTAATAGGTGGTCTGGGGTAACTCGGCACCTTAACAAGTCGCCCAACAAGGACGCACAAAAAGCGTGCGCCTGTTGGCTAAAACGTTAAGTTCAAAAAACGGAAAAAGTCATATGGAAGCTCACGACCTTAAGCCAGATCCTGAACTTACGAAAGAGCAAAAAGCATTAATATCGTCTCTGAGCGATACAGAGGTAGAACAAATAGATTCAGTGCTCTTATCAAATACAAGGCAGGTATGGAGCAAGGTAGCGATGGTCGTGGCAATAACAATGAATGAACTTCAACTTCAGTACTCCAATATTCCTGATGTTTACTACGCAATGAGAATAAGAAAGCTAGTAAATATAGGGGAGCTAGAATCACAAGGTTTCATAGAAAATATGCGGTATAGTGAGGTGCGGAGGCCAGTTGTAAATACATGAGGGTAAAAAAACTTAACAAGCACATCAAGAACGTTCGCTATCGCTCACTGGGACGCTTCGCAGCTATGCTGCTCAGCGCCCCTTATGTAAAACGTGTGTGCCGGGCATGGCACTTAACTAGCGAGGTGGAAGTCCTCGTACCAGGTATTCGCAGAGCCGAAGGTTAGCGAAA
>JAAETN010000242.1 GCA_024228355.1 Maribacter sp.
CCACTAGTGTTATTTTTCTTGTCCAGAATTAATTCTATGGTTCTCGAACTTCACGAATTAATGCCAGCTATCTGTGTCTCTTTAAAAATCCAATAGATAAGCTCCAGGTACAATCCTTGGCCAGGCAAATGTACCCAGGCCAGGTTCGTTTTTTTTTTAGATGCGTTTGAAGACGCTACAAAGCAACCCTATAGCTATTTATTTGTTGATTTGACGCAGACCTGTCCTGAACAGCTTCGATTGAGAACAAATATTTTTCCAGACGAAATTACCTTGGTTTATGCACCCTGAAATACTATATAACGGCGTGTGTACTGTATATATATATTCACGACACTCCCGATATGGCTGCGCGCTTAAGGCGACATTTTAAATCGCTGAAAATATTAAAAAAAGCCAACCCCCGTTTGAGGTCCCGGATTTTGGCTAATGCAGGAAACGATTTAATTAAATGCTTGGCTGATTGTTGTCACAACGTTTTGAAAGGAAACGTCCGTTTGTCTAAAAAGCAAAAGAAGCGTTTGTCTAAGTACAGGAAAATTATTCGCACCCTATCCCAGAAAAAGATCGCTCTGAAACGAAAACGACAACTACTTAATCAGAAAGGAGGCTTCCTGCCAGCATTGATTGCTCCAATTTTGGGTGTCGTTGGAAGTTTAATTGGAGGATTATTGAATCGTTAATTATGGTTCGAAAATTAGCTCTTATTCCTGCAGATATGGCGGCACAATTTACAATGCAGCAACATTTACCTGGGGGCCCAGCGCTCCAGCAACTTTCAAATCTTGATCAAGAAATGAAAGCTATACTAGAAGATAATGAAGCACCTGCGGAATTAAAACTGAAACAATATTACAATACTCTCCGGCGTTATGATACGGTTAAAGAGACCAGTGGCCCTCCTCCCATTGCAGTAAAAATTGAAGAACCACCAAAATCCACAGATTCAGAAATTGGCAGCAGGCAATTACCTGTTAATGAAAATGAAATTTTGGAAGCATTACCTAAAGCGCAAAGGCGGAGCGCTAATTTGCTGATAAAGCACGTAATTGAAAACCCCCACATAAAATGGACTAAAGCCCGTGAATTAGTTTTTAAAGGAAAAAAAATCCCTCATTCAAACATTTTTGATTTAATTCTTGACAGTTCGAGACCGCGAAAAAATGCCCTACCCCCTGCCGGGTGGCAAGAATTTGGAGAGGCTTTGATGTCTCAAAATATTCCGCAGCAAGCTTTTGGTAATCCTTATCGATATCAGGATATGGTAAAAATTGACAGAGGCGGTAATTTGGACACAAGTGGTGAACCCCAAACCCCCAAACGTCCCAGAAGAAAAACCCTGGTTGGAACACGAAGAAAACCCCTGATTGCAAAAAGAAGACTACGCCTGTCCAGTAGTAGTAGTAGTAGTGATGCTTCTGGTATGAAGCAGAAGGGTAGAGGTTTTTTAAAATGGGAACAGCTATAAAAGGTGCTAAATTGTTCATATGTATATAGAAAATGAATAAATTTCTTGATTCCATATATTACAATACAAATAATCCCGCGTGTTATGCTGGACAACAGGCCGTATATCGTGAAGCCAAAAAAAGGAGGCCCCACATTCGCCAAAGTGATGTTCGGGATTATTTACATAGACAACGAACATATACACTGCATAAGCCCATTCGTCGTAAATTCAAACGGAACAAAATTAAGTCATTTGGAATGGACACTCACTGGCAAACAGACTTGTGCGATATGCAAAAAATATCAAAATTTAATTCCGGGTACAAATACATAGTGACATGCTTCGATGTCTTTTCAAAATTTGGCTGGGCTGAGCCTATCAAAGATAAGAGCTCTTCCAGCACAGCCGAGGGATTTGAGAGAATTTTGAAACGAAATTCACGAGCACCTTGGTTCCTATATTCAGATAAAGGTCGCGAGTATACAGGCGCTCCGTTTCAGACCCTTATGAAAAAGAAATTTATTATGCATACCACTAGCGAATCTCCAGACGTAAAAGCGGCGTCCGTTGAACGATATAATCGGACGCTGAAGACACGTCTGTGGAAATATTTTACCGAAAAAAAGACATATAAATACATTAATATATTGCAGAAAATTGTGCGTGCAATAAATAATTCCTACACGGAAACCATTGGCTGCAGACCCGTGGACGTAACTATGAAAAATGAGAACGTCATCAGGAAGCGACTGTATGATAAGGACACAAAGACCAAGAGTGCAAAATTGAAATTTAATATTGGGGACAGGGTTCGAATAGCCAAAGAGAAAACTACTTTTAAGAAAGGATATTTGCCGAATTTCACTGAAGAAATTTTCGTTGTTGATAAAGCCATTAGACGCCGACCAGTACCCGTCTACAAAATCCACGATTTACGTGGGGAACAAATTACTGGTGTATATTACCCCGACGAAATGGTTCAAGCTGTTTGAAAAAAACTATATAAGTACAAGTGGTGTTTTGTATAGAGTATAGGATTAGTATGGATAGTGCCGTGGACAACAGTTCTGCTTCTAATTGGCACGTTTTGGGTTTCCGCTTTCCTAAAACTGAAGTGGTGTTTTTTACACAAGTTATTTTAATATACTTCGTTGTACTTGTACTTATACTTATGGGCTTATGGGGAAAACTGAAGAATTGTGGCTCGTACTCTTAACTGGATGCTTAGGTTATCTTCTCCCAAACCCCACATTGAAACAAGAACCAATCCGCAGCGCAAGCCATGAATA
>JAAETN010000243.1 GCA_024228355.1 Maribacter sp.
AGCCAAACTATACCCAAGCCTATAAAGCCTAACGAAGCTATAATACCCCCCGTGGCATTTAACGCAATATAAATTCCACAAAGACCACTTATCAACACAGAAATTATATAAACCTTACCAACGTTCCTATGCACTTTTAAATTGACCTTTCTCAACTTTTTACTGAATTGAGCCCATCCAATGAACAGGGCCAATCCTCCCAACATAATATGTCCATAGAAACCAATATTCCAAAAAGTATCGGCAAGCAATTCGTCAGTTTTCGAGGCTAAGAGCCCAAATTTTCTATCCACAAAAAAGTAAGCAAGTGGATATAGTCCCACCGTAACGGCTAGGATTACAAAAACAGCCCACGAGACTATATTGGTTGTATTTTTCATTATACTATTTATATCTCCAACTGGTTAAATCTGCTCCTTTGGGGGCACTTTCATTAATACGTTTCATGATTTTTGGTACGTACATAGTATTATATCTCATACGGCTTATGGCATTAGGTTGTTCAGGATCACCGTTCCAACAATGTTCATCCCTATCACCGTAGGTCACCTCACCCCCATAGTAAGGTTCGGTCGTACTCTCCAAAAAATCTTCCATCAAATACACCGCATTATTCAGATAATAATTATCCATATCGCCACAATAAATATGTATTTTGCCTTTGAGATTATCCCCTAATTTGTCCCAATCACGTTCCAGAATATAGCGCAAATCATAGTTTTCCTTCCAATACTCCGCAATTTCATGGTCAATGTTACCGGTCATCTTATCCCAAAGTCGCACCGGATAACCGTCATTACCTTGGGGCGAATAGGTCGCTTCCCAAATATCCCATTGTTGCCCTGATCTTGATTTATCTCCCAAAACCAATTCCAGGTGATTGCCTTGCCTTAAAGTGGATTGTATTTGACCCAAATAATTTCGATGCGCTGGCACTTCAAGTTTTTTGTGTTCACTTTGATAATAATATGCATTCTCATCCTCGTAGATATTGGTAAGGCAATAGGCCCTAAAATCAATAGGGTCGGGACAAGCTGCAAAACAGCCATTGTATTCCTCTGGATATTTGACTTGTACCGCCAAGGCTTCCCAGCCACCCGTTGAACCTCCGTATAAAAAACGTGACCATCCTTCGCCCATTCCCCTGAACTGTCTTTCAATTTCGGGGATGAGTTCATAGGTTATGGCATCACCATAAGGTCCTTGACTTGCAGAATTAACTGCATATGAATCATCGTAGTAGGGTGTTGGATGTTGTATTTCAATTATCAAAAACCTTGGAAAATCAGGTTCATTCCATCGTTTATAAAAATCGTATGATTCCTGCTCTTGGATAATATTATAGCCTTCCAAGTTAAAGCGGGCAGAGTACTCCGGCTCCATATTTGGGTCTGGTGGAGTAGAGCGAAAGCCCCCAAAATCGTATGGAAAATGACCATGGAAAACCATCAAGGGATATTTGGCTTCAGGATGCTCATTGAATCCTTTAGGCAATAACACATGAGCTCCTAAATACACATCCCTACCCCAGAATTCAGATAGCTTTTCAGACTTTACATTTATATGTTTTATCCATTCAGTATCGGCTGGCTCTTCAATCGGTGGAATGATCTGGTCCATGACCACCTCAACATTTTGAACGCCTTTCCCAGTCACTGAAATCTTAAATGGTTTACTGTATAAGTTCCCTGGAGACTTGTTCCATTGTTGACCTTCGCCATTATCCATTGGTAACTTTACCGTATGCCCTGTTGAAAGATCAAAGGTTTCGTACACATGTAATAATGCTTGTACATTATACTCGCCAGGGGGCACATCAGAAAGACTTGAAAATGGATAACCAAATACAGCGTCATCAAAGGTTATATTTTCGCCAGCCGCCATATCATCGACGTTCATGCCGAATATCAACTGTGAATTAAGTCCGTCATTGATTTGAAATCGGGGTTCCTTTTCGTCATTATTGCTAAGCATTAATAATAAACGACCATCCAATTGATCTGGGTGAATGGATTCAGTAAAGGAAACCGATATACTATTTTTTTTATCATTGGACGGTTGGCATCCTATAAAACAAAAAAGAAAGAGATAGGAAAACGGAATCAGTATTTTCATATTGAAGGTTGATTTTCAACAAAAGATACTGATTTACAGGCAATCAATCAAACCTTCCAGCAGCTGGTAGAAAACAATTCGGCTACTCTTGCGTTATGTAATAGAAAGAAACTTGGTGATTATACCTACTAAATTACTGATTTTGAAAAAGATACTTCTTATTGGACTATTACTTGCAGGCATAATCGGCATAAGCAGTTGTGATTATGACGATAGCAACGATCTTGATGTGCTAACGCCTATAGACAGTACCGACTCTAAAGATGTAACGCAGAAATTGTAAAGTTTAATCCAAGCTTCTGTGACGTTCTCGTGCCAATAGCGTATTCTTCAGCAACATCGCAATGGTCATGGGTCCTACTCCTCCTGGTACAGGTGTTATAAAAGAAGCCTTCTTACTTACATTCTCAAAATCAACGTCGCCCGTAATATAATACCCTTTTGGCTTGGATTCATCAGGCACACGTGTAATGCCCACATCGATTATAACAGCATCGTCTTTTACCATTTCCGCTTTCAGGAATTTAGGTACACCCAATGCAGAAATAATAATATCTGCCTGTGATGTAATTTGTGTAATGTTCTTGGTACGGCTATGGGTCAGGGTTACGGTTGAGTTTCCTGGAAAACCTTTACGGCCCATTAAAATACTCATGGGACGACCTACAATATGGCTTCTACCAATAACCACGGTGTGTTTTCCTTGCGTTTCAACACCATAACGTTCAATTAACTCTAAAATACCAAAAGGAGTGGCAGGAATAAAAGTACTCATATCCAATGCCATTTTACCAAAGTTGGTGGGATGGAAACCATCTACATCCTTGTCGGGATCAACGGCCATAATAACCTTTTGGGTGTCAATTTGATCGGGCAATGGAAGCTGAACAATGAATCCATCTATATCATCATTTTGATTTAGCTCTTCTATCTTTTTCAGCAACTCAACTTCAGATGTAGTATTTGGCATTTTTACCAATGTAGATTCAAAACCAACGCGCTCACAGGAACGCACTTTACTACCAACATAGGTGAGACTTGCTCCATCAGTACCAACAATTATCGCCGCCAAATGAGGAACCTTTTCACCATTCTCCCTCATTTTTGCAACCTCAGCCGCAATTTCTTCTTTGATTTGATTTGAAATTTTCTTTCCGTCAAGTATTTTCATATTCATTAAGTTGGCAGTGGCAGTTAGCAGTATTCAGACTCCAAACTTGCCTGGATTATTAATCATATACTGAATAAGTTTACCAATTTCTTGGCTTTCACTTTTTAATTTATTTTTTTGTTCCTTCGAAATGTAGTTACAAGATTCTGAAAAATCTAACCAAACTTGAGTTTCAGAATTTTCACTATCGGCATCAGAAAGTTTACTAATAAAGTGCTTTTCATACCTTCTTTTTCTATAGGCTTCGGCAATATTTGCACAAACTGAACGCGACGATCGACGAATTTGGTCAGTCAGGGAATATGTTTCTTCTTTCGGAAATTGCTTAGAAAGATCAAATATCATCATTGCCAAATTAAAACCCTTTTTGTATGCCAATAGCTTTTGAAAACCCACTATCTTTTTTTGTCGACTGTAAACTGTTACTGCTAACTCCTAAGGTCGCATTCCTTTCATGCCACCCATCATTTGCATCATTTTTTTACCGCCTCCACCTTGCATCATCTTCATCATTTTGCTCATTTGGTTAAATTGCTTTAAAAGCTGATTGACTTCCTGAATGGTTCTTCCACTGCCTTTAGCGATTCGTTTTTTACGACTGGCGTTCAATTTTGCTGGAGTTGATCGTTCATCGGGTGTCATAGAGTGGATAATGGCCTCGATATGTTTAAAGGCATCATCATCAATATCAAGTCCTTTTAAAGCCTTACCAGCACCGGGAATCATACCCATAAGGTCCTTGATATTTCCCATTTTCTTAATCTGCTGAATCTGATTTAAGAAATCATCAAAACCGAACTTGTTCTTGGCAATTTTCTTTTGGATTTTTCGAGCCTCTTCTTCATCAAACTGTTCTTGGGCCCTTTCAACCAGGGAGATAACATCGCCCATACCCAAAATACGTTCAGCCATTCTTGAAGGATGGAAAACATCAATCGCTTCCATTTTTTCACCCGTACCAATAAACTTTATGGGCTTATCTACCACAGATTTAATAGATATGGCAGCACCACCTCTGGTATCACCATCTAACTTGGTAAGAATAACTCCATCAAAATTCAGAACATCATTAAATGTCTTGGCCGTATTCACTGCGTCCTGACCGGTCATGGAATCGACAACAAATAAGGTTTCTTGTGGTTTAATGGCGCTATGTATGTTCGAAATCTCGGTCATCATCTTCTTATCAACAGCCAAACGACCAGCAGTATCAATGATGACCACATTATGACCATTTGCCTTTGCATGGGCAATACCGGCCTGAGCCAGTGATACGGGGTCATTATTTTCCCTATCAGAATAAACCTCAATACCTATTTGATCTCCTACTACATGCAATTGGTCAATTGCGGCAGGACGATATACGTCACAGGCAACCAATAACGGTTTTTTAGATTTTTTGGATTTTAGGTAGTTTGCCAGTTTGCCAGAGAACGTAGTTTTACCAGAACCTTGAAGACCTGACATTAAAATGATAGATGGTGCACCAGAAAGGTCAATACCCTCAGTGTCACCACCCATTAATTGCGTGAGTTCATCCTTCACGATCTTAACCATCAGTTGCCCTGGCTGCAACGAGGTCAATACGTTCTGGCCCAACGCTTTTTCCTTTACCCTATTGGTAAACTCTTTGGCTATCTTAAAGTTAACATCAGCATCCAATAAAGCCCTTCGGACTTCCTTGGTGGTCTCAGCGACATTGATTTCAGTAATTTGCCCATGACCTTTGAGGACGTGGAGCGCTTTATCTAGCTTTTCGCTTAAATTATCAAACATATTCTTGCATTATTAGCGGAAGTGTGCAAAGTAAAGAAATATAGCGCCCAATGGCAAGAGAGTGTCAATGAACTCGCTTAAACTTTTTTCATTGGCTAAAAAATTGCCCTTTTGTGTCCATTTTTTGCCTTTTTCTCCTTCCGTAGCCCTGCTATGCAACTCAAGAAAAAATCTTTACCTGACCACATAATGACTAATTTTCACTTCAAAGCAAAAAGTTTAAACCAGTTCAATAAGAATAGTCGATTGTTCAATATACTAAAGACCTGTAAGCCCGGTGTCTTGAGTTGGTAATCAGAATTGGGAGTTGGAGCTAATTTGAATCTGAAATAAAAGAGCATCCATATAAAATGGATGCTCTTCATTGGGTTGTGGGGCAAAAAAGGCTTAAATTTTCTCGAAAGTCAAAGAATCGATGCTACTGTCCTCATCACTGATATCAATTAGCTCAATTTTTGAACCTGAATATTTCTTTATTTCCCAATCATCTGCTAGTACTTCAAATATATCGGGTGTTGTGAAAAAAATATTAAAATCCAATTCATCAGGATCCGATGTGGTCATTGACCAGGCTCCTGACACCGAAGTATTCCCGTCTGTGGCGCCTAGAGTACCATCTGAATTGAAACTAAAACTATATCCAACATAGTTATTGGTTTCATCAATATCATCATCTGTATAATTAGTTATTTTCCAATCACCAGATTCAACAGCGGCCTTTATTTCTGACATATCGGCTGCAGTAATATCTTCTTTAACTTTTGTTTCGTCCTTACTACAGGAAATAATCAATCCCATACTCAGTAAGGCAATTGCCATAGGTATTATTAATCGTTTCATAGGTAGGGTTTTGGGGTTATGCATAAAAAGATACCCCGACGTATATTCACATCGGGGTATTCATTTAACTATTTCTTTTCAAAGACCAATGTTTTTGTAGCATCGGCAATATGAGTATAGTCACTATAACTTTTCAATTCAATTCGATCTGCATCGACCGAAATAATTTTCCAGTCATCCGTTACATCAACTAATGGCTCTTCATCTCCAAAGTTCAAATATACCTTTAAGTAACCATCACTATTTCGCAATACTCTCCAGCTTCCTGGATAAGATGGTCCGGTTTCGCCTAAAGTGGCTGAAGCCATATGGTTAGGGTCAAATGAAAATGTATAGCCTTCCAAGTTATTGGTAATATCGGTACCATCGGCGTTCATTAAGGCAGCCATCCAATCTCCGCCCATCATGATATTTCTGATTTCAGGAACATCACCATCATCATTTCCTTCACAATCTCTCTGCAACACCAATGCATAATCGATTTCAGGAATCTCGAATTTTAAACGATCATTTCTAAGTTCGCTCAAAGGCCATTCAAAGCTTATTCCTGGTTCTTCGCCCATAGTAATTGCCATTACCAATCTTCCTTGTTGGTTAACTGTAATTTCCCAACTTCCTTCAGAAACATAATCACCATTACTCAAAGTAACTACACCTTCTGGCATGAACTTAAACTCAAATCCTATAAGCCTTTTGATTTCCTCACCTTGGTTATACACCTTTTTGATTACCCAACTACATTCCCTCAAGATTTCCCTTAAGGTATTTGGATTATCATTTATGACATCACAACCCATAT
>JAAETN010000244.1 GCA_024228355.1 Maribacter sp.
GGGCTGCAAGGATTATGTAGTATATTCAGTTGGTTATGGGGTTGTTTAAGAATGCCTCTATATGGATAGGCGTCCATAAATAGGCGCCCGCGTTCGTAGTTTCCGGTGGGATTGATTACGGTGTATATTGATAAGCTATTGATTAGGTGTGGTTATTCTGGAATACTGGTTTAATTACTAACTTGGATAGGCGTCCGGAGTATCAGTGCCGCCGTTCGTAGAAAAAAGCTGTTATGTGACTAATATAGTGAAGTCAATTACGCCATTAGAATAAAATGTAAACGGAGGAACCAATGCGTTTAATACTTAGATTTACAATTCCCGTGCAGAAAGGAAACGAATCCATATCCGATGGGACCCTAACTCTTGCTCTAAAAAGTCTAGTCGATAAGGTTAAGCCTGAAGCAGCCTACTTTCACCTCGATGATGGGTGTCGGGCAGGCACTATCGTTTTCGAAGCAACTGATCAATTGCAAATGGCTGGGATAAATGAGCCACTCTTTGAAAAACTGGATGCAAAAATTGATATTCAACCAGCTATTAGTTTGGAAGAGTTGCTAGAAAGAATTTAAGGGCATTTGCATCTCACCACATAACAAGCGGGTCAAACCGCTCGCTACACTCGCTAGGACGCTTCGCAGCTATGCTGCTCAGCGCCATTTACCCTGAACGTTAAGTGTAAATATGAAAATTGTAACTATTGCGTTCATATTACTATTAATTCTTGGGTGTGATTCCGAGCATAAAACAACAATCATTGAGGGTGTGTGGCAATCAAATAAAGAACTTACGATCCGTAATTATTCAAAGAATGAAAGGCTTACGCAGGATAGAAAAGAGTTTTTGGAAATAAATCTAGGAAAAATGTTTGTTTCATATAGAGGGAATAAAGCAAAGATATTTTTCGATGATATCCCTGAAAGTGAGATGGAGCCTCAAACCTTTGAGATAGTGCTCTCTAACAAAGAAAAGGTTGTAGTAAAAGTTCATTCCAAGAAACAAGGCGTACAAACATTTACCTATTATTGGTCTGATGAATGCGTATACATAATTCAAAAAGAATGGGGCTATAGTGAATATTTTTGCCGTAAAAACACTTAACAAGCACATCAAGATCGCTCACTATCGTTCGCTGGGACGCCGCAAACAGCGCGGCGCCCCTTATGTAAAACGTTAGGTGATAAAAATGGAGAACTCCAATGTTTAGTCAAGCAGCAGGGGAAATCCTCGAACGAGGGGTTAATGCCATTGCCGAAAGTGCCTCGAAGGAAAAGAGTAAATTCAGGGCAGTTTTCAAAAAAGTCGCGGGTCATCCAGTCAAGGTGCTCGCTTCTTATATCGCCGCTCCTATTCTGGTGTTCAAAATTGCCTGGAAAGTCGAAAATCCAATCAGGCGCACAATCGCCATAGCCGGACTCTTATTATCCTTGGTACTATCATACCTCGCCGCAACGTTTCTTGGCACATTGGCAGGAGCAGTATTTATTGCTTCCCAAATTGGGGTTCTTGCCGCAATAGGGTTTCTGGTCGGTACAACCCTTAGCATCTATTTGAGCGTCATATTTTCTATTCTCGTCTTTAACGCTGTGTCGTTTATTTTCTTGAAAATCAGCGCTCAAGAAGTAGTGGATTATTTGAATGATATATCCACCTAACAAAGCCATAAACTCGGACCCTAAAAACTGTGCGGCTATGCGGTATTCGCTACGCTCAATTTTACCGCATAGCCACCCAGTTTTTAGGTCCGGTTATGGCAGGCGTTATGTGTAAAAGGTGAAATATGTGAAGAAAATAATACCAGCCTTCATCCTTACCTTATCTGTAGGTGTTGCTCATGCTGAAGTGATAGTAGATGTAACCAAAATTGCAGGAAAATCGCAAAAAGAAGTCGCTGCTTATTTGGGCAAGGAAATGTCATGCGGTAAAAGTAAATATGGAAAGAAGTGTCAATACAAAAAAGGAAAAACAGAAATAGTATTTATTAATGGCAAAGCAGACTGGATTACAATTGAAGAAATCGATAATGCTCCATTCTCTAAATCAGCACTTAACGCATTAGGTATCAAAGAAAAACGTCCATCTTTCAAAAATAATTTCACTTTAAGGTGGGAATCAATTCAGGGCTTTAGAAGTGTGTCCGTATTTAAAGGTGCATCAAAATCAGATTATGCCTATATCAAAGTTAAAACCAAGTAAAGCACATAACAAGGCGCTCAAGTTCGTTCGCTATCGCTCACTGGGACGCTCGCTGTGCTCGCGCCCCTTAGCACGACGTTAGAGCACAATAAGACAACATAGATATGCAATGAATACTAAATCTCTCATCACAAATATTTCCGGCGAATATTTAGGATGGTTTCAAACAAGTGACGATAGAAGTGGACCCCGGATTTGAAACAGTGGCTTAAGTGATATTCCTGAGGTAATTTAAACACCACAGGAGATAAAAATGAGACGAAAAAGACGCAA
>JAAETN010000245.1 GCA_024228355.1 Maribacter sp.
AAGGGCATAATGCAGAAATGTGGAAAAAACACAATGGGTGCAAATAATATGCATAACAATCAAAATTCACACGGACAGCAAAAATCGTCGCTCCTCGTTCCTCGTCACTATGCTTTTTGCTCCCGGTGATTTTGGGCGTTAGGGTAAGTAATCAATGCGTGGTGTTATCGCTTTTAATTTTCGGCTTGCACTAATTGTGACAATAATAGGTGGTCTTGTTATTTTTTGGTTAAGGCAAACAGGTTACCCAGAATCTGTTGAGCATCTTCTTGTTGGGTCATATAAATTAATGGCCCTAGGAATGCCCTTAATTGCTGTGTCATTAACTGCCCTTTTATGGTTTTTTGCTTATAAGAATGATGAAGGTCATTTGGCTGCATTCGTTTTGGGATGGTTGCTTCTTATGCCAGCACTTAGTAGCAGTGTATCTGAGAGTATAAACGGCCAATTTTACAGCGATAAAGAGGAATTGTTTTTTTGGTATGTTGGTTTGTCACATATTATGTATGGGTTGCTAAATGCAAAAGAAGTGCTTGAAGGCTTAGGCAAAGATGGATATTAACCCTAACGAATAAGGTTAGATTGTGAGAGCGAAGCGAGCCACGATCTGAACCGTTTGTTGGACAAGCCCACAGCAGTTAAGCAGTACCGCTCTTTAAGAAAATAGCTTTTTGACTTTCTGCTGCACCCAAGGTTCATATAG
>JAAETN010000246.1 GCA_024228355.1 Maribacter sp.
AGTTAAAGGTCATTGTTCAAACATCCCTTACAATTGTTTATTGAAATTTATGGAAGGAACCAACAAAAAAGCTACAATTTTAAGTGGTAGGGAAGTTGGGAATTACCTTATGATATAGTACCTTTCGCATACTTTTCAATATGATGGAAATTGGAGTAATTTCACGAAGTATTCTGTTTAAAATATGTTACATATGGATTTAGCTATAGGAATTGATATTGGTGGTACCAAAACCAAAATAGGTCTGGTAAACAATGAAGGGCATTGTTTGGAGGATACATTTTTTAGGACTAAGGAATATCCGAATTTGGAAGATTATTTGGATAAGATAAAAAGTACAGTAGATGAAATTAAGAGCAAGTACCCTGAAGGTGTCAATATTCTAGGATGTGGAATCGGAGCTCCGAATGCTTCAAGCAGAAATGGCACTATTGTTAATGCCTCGAATCTAAATTGGAAAGGGACGGTGCCTATTCTTGAAAAGCTCAATGAAAGGATGCCCATGCCGATGAAGATTATGAATGATGCCAGCGCTGCTGCAATGGGGGAAATGCTATTCGGAAATGCCAAGGGAATGAAAGATTTTATCATTATCACCTTGGGTACTGGTTTTGGAGCCGGTATAGTTGCCAATGGCAAATTGGTCGATGGTTACGATGGTTTTGCCGGTGAGTTAGGCCATGTAGATATGACCATAGGCGATGGCAGGTTAACTGGGCAGAATGTGAGGGGTGGTTTGGAGGCCTACGTATCTGCTACTGGATTAAAACGCACCATTTTATTTATGATGTGTAAGTACATGGATGAAAGCAGGTTCAGGGACATAGCTTACAACGATTTGCATGGCGAGGAGATTTCCAAGGCAGCTGAAGAAGGAGATCCAATTGCCTTGAAAGCATTTGATTTTACGGCCGATATTTTAGGAATGGCCCTAGCTAATTTTACGGCCTTCACACAACCTGAGGCTTTCTTTTTGATGGGAGGACTCGTCAATAGTGGTAAATGGATTTTTGACCCTCTACATAAGTATTTTGAAGACTACTTGCTTGAGTTCTATAAAGGGAAAGTAAAATTATTGCAATCTGGTATACCAGGAAAGACTACTGCGATTTGTGGGGCAGCTGCTTTAATTTGGGAAGATCATTCTGTTTAGTTTCGACCCGATAAAGACAGATCTTAAACTTTCGATTATATGGATTAGAGTAATTTATCTGCTATTTCGAACCAATTATTTGCCCTTTCATAACTGTTGTCATTGATATTATGGGGAGAAGTAAATAAAATGGACCTACCACTGAACTGCTCCAGATTATAACTACGGTCATCGATTAGTACATCGCCGAATAAAATATGCTTGTCTCCGCAAAGGATTCTTTTTTTCCAAGGGATGAAGGGAAAATGCTCATCCAACCAATTACTTTTTTCTTCCAAGGAGTTTGGAAATTGCATGGCAGCCGAGGCAATGTAGACTTCATGTTTTTCGGATAAATCTTTTAAAACCTCTTGACTATCATTAATAGGATTCAAGTCTCGGAAGAATCCTTTTCTAGTTGCATGTAGGCGAACACTTTCCTGATGGCCCTCAGGTACCTTTTGCCAGACTTCGCTGCCCATACATATTTGTGAATTAAGTTGTTGGTTGAATTCTGCGTTGTAAATCTTTATATGTGCGCCGTAGGTATCTGCGATAACCTCGTCCATATCTACAAATATTGTCATACTGTAAAGCTTTATACGAAGTACAGAAAAAATTATCTGACCCGAAAATGATTTTTAAAAGTTAATTGATTAATCACACAGAAAGACTAGGCCGGGATTTAAATACAGGTGAGGCCATAAATCGTATGGATTGTGATTCTAGTTATCTAATACTATTATAGTTATATAAATAATAAGGGATTAAGTTACTGAAATTGGCAAGATGCTTCGCCTATCCATGTTAACTAATCCTTATATGTCTTAAAGCCCTGACTAAGCATATTGCGTTTATCTTCGAATTAATAATTCAGATTATTCAGCCATCATCCATTTTAGTGAACCTATTGGTATCACTCAATGAAAAACCCTTGTGCAGATACTGAACAAGGGTTTTATTTTGTGTCTTTCATCTTGATTCTAAAAGACCAATGATTTCAACTAGTACCTATAATACTCCGGTTTGAATGGACCATTAACCGTTACACCAATGTACGCAGCTTGGTCTTCGCGAAGTTCTGTAAGTTCAGCACCCAATCTGGATAGGTGCAATTTGGCTACTTTTTCATCTAAATGCTTAGGTAGCATATACACTTTGTTTTCATAAGAACCACTATTTTTCCATAGTTCTATTTGGGCCAGGGTTTGGTTCGTGAACGAATTACTCATTACAAAACTTGGGTGCCCAGTGGCACATCCTAAATTAACCAATCGACCTTCTGCCAAAACGATGATGTCCTTACCATCTATGGTATATTTATCAACCTGTGGTTTTATTTCTTCTTTAGTATTGCCATAATTTTCATTCAACCATGCCATTTCTATCTCATTGTCAAAATGTCCAATATTGCAGACAATTACTTTATCACGCATTGCCTTAAAATGTTCAGGTCGTATAATGTCTTTATTCCCAGTGGTCGTAATTACGACATCGGCATTACCTACAACAGTTTCCAAATGTTTTACTTCAAAACCATCCATACAAGCCTGTAAGGCACAAATTGGATCAATCTCAGTAACTGTGACAATAGAACCAGCCCCTTTAAATGAAGCGGCGGTACCTTTCCCAACATCACCGTAACCAGCAACAACTACACGTTTACCGGCCAACATAGTGTCAGTAGCCCTACGAATAGCATCAACGGCACTCTCTCGACATCCGTATTTATTATCAAATTTTGATTTGGTGACAGAATCATTCACATTAATGACCGGCATTGGCAAAGTGCCATTTTTCACCCTTTCATACAATCGGTGAACACCAGTTGTGGTCTCCTCAGAAATTCCTTTTATCCCAGC
>JAAETN010000247.1 GCA_024228355.1 Maribacter sp.
CCTATATCTAGGGCAAAGTGTTTCATCGATAAATTTGAGCATTCAAATGTATTGCCTAATCACCAATTTGAAAAAGTCAGCTAACAAGCACTTCAAAATGATTCGGCGCGTAAACGCGCCTCTCATTTTAAGTGGGCGTTACACTTTACAAGGAGAACAATCATGAATTTGAATGAAATAATAGATCTTTTAGAAAGGTATGGAGTTATTTCAAAAGAGAATATATCCAAGGATGAATTAGAAGATATAATCGACGAAGACATGGAGCCTGATGAGATTGCATTTGCAGTTCTATCTGAATTGGCAGAAGATTGTTATCTGTTTTATTCTTTAGCAGATGGGGGCTGGGAAGATGGAAACCTTATTGGTTCATTCTACAGTAACGTAGAACGAATAGTGGAAATGTCCAAAGGGAAAATTGAATTATCTGACTTAGTGCTCTCTCCTCCATTGAATTCGAAAGGAGAAGAAGATGAAGATATGGATATGACTATTTCATTTATTCAAAATGGTAGTAAATATGAATGGTGTTTTTCTCTAGATGAAAATGACAATTTTATCGAAGGGTTTACTAAGTGGGCCTATCAAGCACTTGAAGGCAATTTTTTGTATACCGGTGATGGCCCTATAGGATATCACCTTCCAAAAGGGCTAATTAGAGAGTTGGAGGAATTAGGTATAGAAAACGAAATCAACTCTATCGACTAAAAATGTAACAAAGCAATGTTACTGAAAGTCAAATGCTGGGCCAAAACCCGCCCACCATTTGCCTTCAGCAAAGCGCGGCGTTATGCGCTCACGCAAAAATCGGAGGAATAAATGGAAGCGTTTGACACTTTAGGCTTTCTTTTCCAGAAAGACTCCTATGCAGTGATAATTGCAATAATAGGATTTGTAGTAAGCATCCTTGCTTTAGTGGTATTTAGGTTAAGGGTTAAAAAGAAAACACTAGAGAGCATCATAGTTGATCTAGAAGCGCAAACTGCGAAGTTAAAAGTTGAATCACTTAAATTTCCAGAGAAGGAGCAGAAAGAGCTGCTCGAAAAAGTCCGGCAGTTAGAATCCATAATCCAAGAGTACTATGAAGATTTTGGAAAAGGAAAACAGGATGTCGTAGGAGAGCTGGAGGAAACTGTCTCAACTAGAAAGGAGGATGGTTTCATTTCTCGAGAGTTTTTAATGTATGGTGTCCCAGCCATAATCGCTTTGACTTTCACATTTGCTTTGGTTTATTTACTGATTTCAAATCAGAATTCAGCAAGCTATCAAACTCCCGAAATACTAAAGACAGGCATTACAACAATCATTGGATACTACTTTGGTGTTGCTGTGAATGATGGTCCAACAAAGAATATAAAAGAGGCTAGTTACGATGATATTCAAAAGCAACTAGATGAGCTGATCGCGCATAACAAACGCATGCAGTCGGACGCGGCAAAGCCGCGC
>JAAETN010000248.1 GCA_024228355.1 Maribacter sp.
CTCTTCCAGACAAAATTTTGTTGCGGGTCGTGGTAACTGTTCCCTCTTCGTTTGATTCAAGAATGTTTAAGAAACTGTTTCCTGTCATTTCTTTCGGGACATTTATTCCTGCTGCATTCAAAAACGTGGGAGCAAAATCAATGAAACTTATTAAATCATCAACAACTCGCCCTCCCTTTGCTTTGTCTCCCCATCGGACAGCAAGAGGCATATGAATACCGTACTCGTATAGATTTGCTTTAGCTCTTGGGAAAGGCATACCGTTATCACTTGTAACTACAATTATCGTGTTATCTAACTCACCAATCATTTCCAGTTCCTTAAGCATTCTTCCCAAGTGTTCATCGAACCAATCAATTTCAAGTGCATAATCCAGAATATCACTGCGTATTTCAGGAACGTCTGGAAAAAATTCTGGGAGATCAACATCTTCTAATTTTTTGCCTGCTTTCAATCCTGAATCCTTTTCATATTTGCGATGAGGTTCATGGCTTCCGTACCAGAAACAAAAAGGTTCGCCATTTTTTCTTTGCTTTAGGAAATCACTAAAATTCGCAGAATAATCTATTGCTTTTTTATTCGGTCCAATCAGACCCTTCCAAGGAATTGAATTCATCACCATATCATTAAACTCGGTTCCAGCGGGATTACGTTTACGTCCATTTATTTCCCAATTACCAGGTCCCCATGGTTTACCGGTAAAACCGACGAAGTAACCAGCCTCTTCCAGCAAACTTGGAAACACTTGCAGTTTTTGAGGAAAGTTACTGGCGTGAGTACCGGCTTCCTCATTTTGCCATACATGACGTCCAGTTAATATTGATGCTCTGTTAGGACTGCATTGCGGAGCATCACAGAAAGCATTAGTAAATAATATACCCTCCATAGCAACACGATCGAATGCTGGAGTATTAACGATTTTACTGCCGTTTATTCCTGTGTGAATCCATGATTGATCATCAGACATTACAAACAATATATTAGGTTTCTTTTGGGAATCTTGACTACAACCACTCAACATAAAGATGCTTGTCAAACTCAAAATCCCTAAAGATACCCAGGTTAGTTTTCGTAAGAATATTTGTTTGCAAATGCCATTCATATCAATTCCTATTTTCTTCAATTAAAATTTCCTATTACAGTATTTCTGATTTAACTTAATTACTGGGTGCAAAAATCTTATTTTTTACACCCTGCAACTAGATGTTAAAACAACTGCTTAAACATTCTAAGTATAATTTGGTGTTATTTAACCAACATCATTTTTTTAGTAATACTATATTTTTGTTTTCAAACAGCGATTGCCAAATATATCTAAACTAAATCATATAACTTCCCATTTCTCAAAACCATCATAGTGAGCGGGGTTATTATTTTTTTTGTAATAATTCCTTCATTCTAACAACAACTTTAGTATATTCATTATTTTCAGCAAGATTGTTGTATTCGCCTGGATCATTTTGCTGATCGTATAATTCACGACCTTTGTTACCATTATCCCATTCGATATATCTCCAATCTTTGGTCTTTACCATTCGCCCCATTATATCTCTCCGCTTAACGATAGCAAATACCTGATCACGAAATGGAAGTTCAGCATTCTCTACGACCGATGCAAAACTTTTTCCTTCGAGGTAATCTGGTATGTTTTGCAAATTCATTAATTCAGCCAGGGTTGGATAGATATCAATAAATTCAAACATGGCGTCGGATTTTAATCCTTTCTCACCGACTACGTTTCCAGCTATTATAAATGGAGCATTGGTACTTTCTTCATAGAGAGTTACTTTATTCCACCAGTTGTTTTCCCCTAAATGATATCCATGATCACCAAAAAAAACTATAAGTGTATTTTCCAATTGCCCAGATTCTTCTAGTGCGTCCAGAAGACGTCCCACTTGTGCATCCATAAATGATGTGCACGCGTAATATGATCTTAAAAATTCACGTTTGTCATTATCAGAAAACTTACTAAAAACACTGGCACTCTCTGGCAGTGTATGTGCGTAGGGTGGTTCCCAGCCATCGGGTACTGCGGGAGGATCACAATCTTCCAGTGGATACATATCAAAATACTTTTTGGGGGCAACAAAAGGATCATGGGGTTTGTGTAATCCTACCGCCAAAAAGAAAGGTTTGTCCCTTTTAGTTTTGATTATTTCGACAGCCTTTTTAGTAAGTAGACCATCTTGCTGATCGTCATCTGTTCCTTCAGCGGCCTGCCAGTAGCACCATGATTTTTCTCCATTGGTTAAATTTCTCTGCTCTCCTTTTTTTCCAATTTCAGTGGTTTCAAATTTATAATAAGCATCCCAGGCTTTCATGTCTTCATGTTCCTCTGTTTTATCATGAAAGGTTTTACCTAGCCCTATAGTTTCAAATCCATTTTTCTTGAACAGATTTGGCAGGGTAATTTTATCGCCCAGCACGGAGAGAAGTGGTGTTTTGTTATCTAGAATATTGATTGTTTCCGGACGCAATCCTGTCATAAAAGAACCTCTGCTTGGACCACAAACAGCGAAATTGCAATAGGCATTATTGAACTGAACACCAACTTTGGCCAGCTTATCAATGTTGGGTGTTTTAACTACGGAGTGATTGTAAGATCCTAATGTTGGTTTTAAATCATCGACAATAATAAAAAGCACATTTTTATCTTTATTCTCTCCTTCCGCTTTCTTCTTTTCAGTTGTACAAGAACAAATCCCAAGTGTTAATAATAAAACCGTACTAATAAATAATTTATTCATTTAAGTATTCCTCTTAATCGACTAAGATTCAGTTTTTGATTGATTCTCGACTTAATGAGTATGGTACATTCTCTTCTTTGCTTCCCCATTTTTTATTTGGAGTATCTTGCAAATTGAAAATGAATTCCCCACCATTTTGAATATCATCAAATTTAAGATAGTTGTTACTATATTTTTTACCATTAAGTTTAGTTGATTCAATGTAGTAATTTTTATTTGAATTATTCTCTGCCTTAACGCTAAACTGATTTCCGTTTTCAAGAGTTAATGTTGCTTTGTCGAATAGCGGACTTCCAATGACGTATTGATCAACTCCGGGAGTAACCGAGTAAAATCCTAATGAGCTAAAAACGTACCAAGCAGATGTTTGCCCATTGTCTTCATCACCGCAATAACCATCCGGTGTAGCAGAATATAACTTTAAAAGTACATCTCTTATTTTTGCTTGAGTTTTGTATGGAGCCCCGGCATAATTGTAGAGATAGATCATATGCTGAATCGGCTGATTACCATGAGCATAGTTACCCATATTTGTAATTTGCATCTCTCTAATCTCGTGAATGGTTTTTCCGTAATAAGAATCATCAAAATCTGGTGGCATTTCAAATACATTATCGAGCTGAGCAATAAATTTTTCGTTTCCACCCATTAGATCAATAAGTCCCTGCACATCATGAAACACAGACCATGTATAATGGAGACTGTTCCCTTCTGTAAAGGCATCACCCCATTTTAAAGGATTAAATGGTGACTGAAAATTACCATCCTCATTTTTTCCACGCATTAAGTTTGTTGAGGGATCGAATACGTTTTTATAGTTATAACTTTGCTTATAAAATTTCTCTGCTAGATCTTGTTTCCCCAATTTCTCAGCCATTTTTGCAATATTAAAATCGGCAAAAGCATATTCTAAAGTACGGGCTGCATTTTCATTAATACCAACATCATAAGGAACATAACCTAGTTTATTGTAATAATCTACACCTTCTCTTCCAACTGATTCGTATGGACGCCCTTCATCAATTGCGGCATTTTTCAATACCGCTTCAAGAAGAATTTCAACATCTTCATCATCCACATTTCCCTTCAGAAATGCATCAGCTATATTTATTGCTGAGTTTGAACCAACCATACAATCACGATGTCCAGGACTGGCCCATTCAGGAAGCCATCCAGATTCTTTATATGTGTTAGCCAATCCTTTCATAATTTTTCTATTTAATTCCGGGTACATTAAATTGAAGAAAGGAAAGACAGCTCTGAAAGTATCCCAAAATCCATTGTCGGTATACATATAGCCTGGTAAAACTTTACCATTGTAAGGACTGTAATGAACTACTTGGTTTTCAGCATTAATTTCATAAAAAGATCTAGGAAATAGAAGAACCCTATATAAACATGAGTAAAAAGTTTTGATGTTGTCTGAATTACCATCTTCAATTTTGATTCTACTTAATTCATTTTCCCATGCAGCTTTTGCTTTAATTTTCGTTTCATCAAATGTTTCAGTCCCAATTTCTCTTTTTAAATTTAACTCAGCTTGTTCGTGACTAATAAATGATGATGCAACTTTCACATGTACAACTTCACCCCTTTCTGTTTTAAATCCAACAATTGCCCCAACATGCCCGCCTTTACTATCCAAAGAATTTTTCTTCAACTTCCAATTATCTTTCCATGTATGAGTTAAGTCAAAATCTTTGTCGAATAGGGCAACAAAATAATTATGAAAATTGTCCGGTACGCCTCCCTTATTATTTCGGCAGTATCCAATAATTTTTCTCTCTTCGGGAATTATTTTAACCATTGAACCCTTGAAAAAACCATCCAATAAAATATAAGATGATTCAGATTCAGGGAATGTAAATTTGAATTGAGCTGCTCTTTCAGTTGGTGTCACTTCTGCAACAATATCATAATCCGCAAGGTAGACACTGTAATAATATGGTTTTACTGTTTCAGCTTTATGTGAGAACCATGAAGCTCTTTCGTTTTCTTCAAATTTCAAATCACCTGTAACAGCCATCAGTGAAAATGCAGCATAATCATTTATCCACGGACTTGGCTGATGTGTTTGTTTAATACCTCTAATTTTATTTTCGTTATACTTGTAAGTCCAGCCATCGCCCATTGGTGAGGTCATTGGCGTCCAGAAGTTCATACCCCATGGAGTTGCAATTGCTGGATATGTATTACCATTGGATAATGTATATTTTGAATCAGTTCCCATTAATGGATTTACATAATCAACCAATGAAATTTTGTTATTAATTTCTATCTCATTTGTCGAACAGGATAGAGATAAAATTATTAGAAAAAGACCTATTGCTGTTTTATACATTATTTTATTACTCCCCATGATTTATTAGCTTTTGAACCCATCTCAAAAATCAGTTTTCCTCCATTAATAATTGCATCATGCGTTATCCATGGCTCTTCAAGTTCTTCACCATTAAGAGTGGCCGACTGTATATATTTATTCTCAACTGAAGTATTATGGGCTTCTATTTCAAAAGTTTTACCATTACCAAGATCTACTGAAACATAGTCAAATATTGGACTTCCAATTGAATAGCCAAGTACTCCTGGTGTAACAGGATAAAATCCCATTGATGAGAAAACAACAAATGAAGACATACCCCCACCATCTTCGTCTCCCGGGACACCCATTAGGTCGTTACGAAACCATTCGCTTAGCAATTTGCGTAATCGCTTTTGTGTTTTCCAGGGCTGCCCGGCATAATTATATAGATATGGTATATGCAGCGAAGGCTCATTCGCCATTGAAAACTGTCCAACATTTCCGGTATGGTCAGGCAGCTTAGCGTAAAATTTATATTTGCTCCGACCCAGCGGCTCAGTAAACATTGCATCCAGATTATTGACAAAAGATTCGTTCCCACCCATCAAATCTATCAGATCAGGAATATTGTGCTGCACATCCCAACGGTAAATCCACGCATTGTTCTCACCATAATATCCTCTTGCCCCCATTCCACCTGAGAATATATAATCAAACGGTTCAATGAAATTACCTTTGTTATCCTTTGGATGAAAGAACTGAGTTTCCGCATTAAATAAGTTCCGATAATTAAACGATGCTTTCTTGAATAATTCAGCGTCATTCGTTTTTCCCAATTCATCTGCTATTTGTGACAAGCACCATTGGTCATATGAGGTCCCTAAAGTTACAGCAACTGGTTGGCGGCGTTCAAAAGCATGGACTTCAGGAATGGTTTCCTTTTCACCTTCATATAAAGCGGGGATATAACCATGTTCTTTATAAAACTTGTCAAGTTCTCCGGAAGGTTTTCCCGACCATGGAGCAAGAGTTTTTTCAGTAATCGCTCTTTTAGATGCCTCGTATGCCTTTTCTAAATCAAAATTTCTCAGACCTTTACGATATGCATCAAGCACTGAAGCTACTCCATGATTGGAGTTCATCCGTCGACTATCTCCTGTAATCTCAGGGAATGTCGGCATCCAGAAATTATCCATCTGTTCTGCCATCAACACAAAAGAATTAATGATATCCTCTTCAGTGCTTGAATCAATGAGTACTCTTAATGGATGCTGTGCTCTATAGGAATCCCAAATCCAATCATCAGTATAAAAAGGTCGACCATTATCCTCATGTACTGTTCCGTCAAACGCGCTATAATATCTTCCATCTTCCGAAATAGAAACCGGTCGTTCAAAACAGCGGTAGAGAGAAGTATAAAAAACAACTTTTTCATCAGTTGCTCCACCATCAATTTTGATTTTCCCAAGAGTATCATTCCAAATATTTCGACCCATTGATTGCAAATCAGCGACAGTTTTTCCGCTTAATTCACGTTCCAGATTTTTCTTAGCCTGAGTTTCATCTATAAATGAAATCCCATATTTAATGTTCAAGGCTTTAGTCCCTTTCTGATATTTTAGCACGAGACAGGCATTTCGACCTTCAGCATTCGTCGCTTCAACTAAGGTCCCATCTTTTAATTCTACCACATTTTCTGGAAGTTTTTCAGGAACTAAATAGAGATAAACTTTTGTATTATTTTTAATCAGTTGATAACCACTGATGGCGTTACCGTTCCAGTTCATTCTACCATTTTTAGAATTAAGAACCAGATATATAGGAGTATCCTGTTCAAATTGTAAATCATATGCAGCAGATTGATGTGATATCCCATAATCAACCTGAATTTGCTCTTCATCCAAATAGACGGAGTAGGAATACGGAGTTAACTTTTCCTGGTCATAACTAAAATCAAATACCGGTTTCAAGTTAGCTTCATCACCCTGAAAAGGACTCAAATTGAAAGCCGAACTGCCCCTGTGGCTAGTGACCATCAGCGGCAAACCCTTTAATTTAATTTTTGTATAATCCCGGCGTTCGGGGTAAACACGTAGCATACTATTTGGTAAATGGATTGTTGGAAACGTTGGTACAAGCAAATGACTGATATTTCCCATATAGGGATTTACGTAATCAACTGGCCGTTTTTCATTTTTATTCTGAATAGAACAAGCAATAAAAAGAATTGCAAATAAAATTAATGTAAAAGTTGTCTTTTTTTTCATAACTCACTACTATATTGTTTATGGAATTTCTAGTCGTTCATTTTTGATTTTTCAGATTGGTTAAAAATCCAATTATACAAATTTTCATCTTTATCAAAACATCCTGCGAACTGAATTATCGCCTTATTATTCTCAAGACTAATCGGTGAATCGGAAGCATAATTTCTCATTCGTGCTCCCCATACAGAAACAGTTAACTTTTTGTCCCCACGAACAAGCAAATAATCCCATGACATTTCCTCCGGTACAGTTGTCAGTGCCCCGTTCCCTCCAGAGAATGCTTCCACATTGCTTAATGAAGTATGCCCCTCCCCTTCAATAATTATGGGATGCAGATTTTCAAATTCTTCTCCGGTGTTAGAGATAATTGAACCTTGTGCAATTTGCCAGTTACGATTTTTAGTATTGTTACCACGTTTTAGAATGCCAATAGCTACACAGTCGAAGTTAAAATTGGTTAATTGCCCATATGATTCACCATCCAAAAGAATTCCACCATGCGTCCCAAAAGTAAAAAGATCAATTAGTTGGGCATTATCCGCATGATTAATAGAATAGGCGAATGTTTTTTTAGAAACCACAGCATCAACAACGTCTGAACTTAACTGCCCGCCAATAAATCTTTGAATTGCAGGATTAACGTGACAATGTAATATCCGCGGAACATCATAGCAATAATCCATTCTTATAAATTCGCCGCTAAGTGGATAACCATAACAATGCTCAAAAGTCATTAACTCACAAGCATATTCTCTACTCGCATTAAAATCAAAGGCCAAATATTCACCATAAAATGTTAGACAAGATAAGTAAACACCTTGTGCCTTACTGGTTTTAGATACTTGAATGGTTGCCTTGTAAGGAATTATAGCTGATGGATCTTTAATTGTCTGTTCGGGATACCAAAATTGAATGCCCTTAATTTGTGTGCTTGATTCCACAGTTATAAACGCGTTTTCTTTATCTGTAATTTTAAATACACTTCCGACCGGCTGCTTTTTGGATGGATGCCTTGTCCCACGCGGGGTTGGACCGTGAACACCGATCAATGAAACATTTTTTTTGAGTATTATCCCACCATCAATATGATATG
Organism: Maribacter sp.; assembly: GCA_024228355.1. Lineage (GTDB taxonomy): Bacteria > Bacteroidota > Bacteroidia > Flavobacteriales > Flavobacteriaceae > Maribacter_A. The sequence continues at coordinate 8,413 of JAAETN010000248.1, forward strand.
GTTCTTCTGAAGCTTCCACTAATAATGCTGCACCCCTTTCGGATGCCCAATTAATAGCTTTTTGAAGATTTATCTTATTCAGCTCTGGACTATTCCCCGGTTTTACATCAAATTCTTGAATACTTGTTAATTCAGATGCATTTGAAAGGTTAATGGCTAGAATAAAAATATAAAGAATTTTTAATTTGGATTTCATAACAACCTTTGGAATTAATACTTGGTTTATCAATTTTAATCAGTTAAAAGATAAAAATTTACATAGACTTTTGAATCTGGCAGAATTTTTATTGTTTTCGTTTTATCTAAAAATCCTTCAGATTTGCCAGTTAGCGGATAGGTTCCCTGCTGAATTTTAATCCAATACTGACCATATACATCGGCATATCCTATTAAAGAATCACCTATAAATAATTTAGCCTGTTGAAAATCTACACTAGAATTATCTTCAAGAATGGTTGCACCAGTTACGCCATCATAAATTTCTTTTTCATCCCAAGTGGCAATATCATTATTATCTAAGATCTTTTGTTCAAGTTTAAGAGTGTCTTGAAATTCTCCATAAACTCTCCCAATTTCAGAATTTTCGGTAAGAACTATTTCCTCTGTGTAATTACCGCTGATCGTTACAGAGACAATTTCATCGAGATAGCCAATTGCTGAAAAGATAAATTCATATTCTCCTGGATACAACTCAAAGGCAAAACTATTATTATTCTCTACCATACCTACATAAACATCATCCATGAAAATATATGCCGGAGATATCGGTTCGTTGGTCGAAGCACTAACTATTGTACCAGAAAATATTCCACCCGAATTAATAGGAGCTGTCGAATCTTCACAAGAGAGAACAAAAGTTAAAAGTATTGAGATGAAAACTAGTCTTATATTATTCTTCAATTATTTCTCCAATACCATTTTTCTAGTTTCAAGATGACTTCCTGATTGGACTTTATAAAAGTATACTCCAGAAACTGCACTTTGTCCACTTGATAACTTACCATTCCAAATTACAGAATGTGTACCGGCAGAATATTCGTTATCAACTAATTTTTTGATCAATTGTCCAGTAACATCAAATATTGAAATTTGAACATGATTATTTTCTGATAACTTGAACTCAATAGTTGTA
>JAAETN010000249.1 GCA_024228355.1 Maribacter sp.
AGAGAAAAGTAAATAAATTGACTTTTCTGTCAAGAGAAAAGTAAATAAATTTACTTTTCTGCCAAGAGAAAAGTAAATAAATTGACTTTTCTGTCAAGAGAAAAGTAAATAAATTTACTTTTTGCCAAGCGAAAAGTAAATAAATTTACTTTTTTGCCAAACGAAAAGTAAATAAATTTACTTTTCTTGCCAACCGAAAAGTAAATGAATTTACTTTTTGCCAAGCACTCTCAATAAAGGGGGCCACTATTTCTGTAGTGGTATTTTCGGGTCCATTGGTTCGGAGAATACGGTAAGCCCAAAACCCTAAAGTAGACTGCGTACCTGGATTACTAGTATTGCGATTCTGGAATGTTCCAAATTTTGTTGCAAACAACGCGTTTTGGGGTTAAAAACGAGTACAGAACACGTTCATATTTAAGGGCGTTCAGCCAGAAGAACCTACTAAGCCTCATACCAATGTGCAAAGTTTTGGTCGGACCCAGGTAGATATCGAACTGCCTAGGGCACATATGTAACTTCGGGACTCAACGGTCGGATGGAAATATTTTTTGTAGCAAAAATGGGAACAACGAATGAATGAATGAAATTTTATTCAGGCCAATGCCTAGGTCGCGAGATAGCAGCATAGTACATCAAAGTACACAGTAGCCATAACGAGCCCACAATGAACGAGAGAACGCAACGAGAGAAAACGCAGTTTCTAATGACCTGTTCGGAAAACGGCTCAAAACGGAAGGAAAATATCTCTTTTCCTTGAAAGAAATAACGACGAAATTTCTTTGTTGACTTGTGGTCAGCCATGTTGATAAATAATTTGATTTGCAGTTGTGCCAGTGGAATAATGGCTAAGAGTAATACAAAAATATTTAGGTACTCTACGTTACGTTTTTACAATAACGACGAAGAATGCTTGATTGTTTGATATTTTGTAGGCTGTAAATGAATTACCAAAAATCCGCGCATGCGGAATAAGTTGTTTTGAAAAATATTTCGTTTTTGTTTGCACTACTATGGGAATCGACCTGTTCTTTCCTGAGCAGTTTACAACTGTTGGCTCAGCGAGATTATGCTTTAAGGTAAAAAAATTTAATTCAAATTACCGGTACATCTTCAAAATGTTGCTGGTAAACCCAAAACTTTCCACAGGTGGTTCTCCCCGATCCCACGCCTTCCAGGGCACTGTACTCGTCGACGTTCTCTGTCTTTCAGCAAGTATGAAATGTCAAACTGAGTCGTTTAATGCTCTCAGCTTGGCATTTCACGGTTTAGAAAACAGGCACATATTTCGAGTATTACTCCATTTCCACGTGGATGGGCTCCAAAGGAACTGGTGAAAAAAATATTTATGCTATTTAGCTTATGGTGGATGATTCCAGAGTATGTATTACATATTTTTAAAAAAAATTTTGAGTCGTTTTAAAATTGGGGGGGGGGCTCC
>JAAETN010000250.1 GCA_024228355.1 Maribacter sp.
AACTCTTTTAGGCACATTGTTTGTCTGCCCCTTGTAATAGGAATCAAAAGCTTCGGAATATAATATGTAAACAAAGTATTTCATAAATGCAAAAGCTTCCGATTTACAAAGGAAGCTTTTGTGCCCACGACTGGAGTCGAACCAGCACGTCCTTGCGAACACTACCCCCTCAAGGTAGCGTGTCTACCAATTCCACCACGTGGGCATAAAATTGGTCTGCAAATATAGGAAGGCGTAATAGAAGATAAAATTTATCGATGTTTTTATTTTGCCAATAATACAGTGTCAGTTACCTTGTTTATAGATGTCTTTCAACAAAATTTCAGTCCCAATCCCATCGACAACTTTTAAATCGTACCGAATATTGATTTTAGTGCCAATTGGGCACTGGTAATAAATTAACCAAGCATCCGCTTCCTTGACACCAATACAACCATTGGAATATGCTTTGCCCAATGATTTAGGATTTGTCGTAGGGTGTATGAGTTGGCCATTTTTTATACCATTTATTTCTGTAATTATCCAAGGAATTTGAGGCATTAAGGTTGTTTTACCATCATCCCTGCGCGTAACAAAGAACTGCTTGCCCGTTTTAGGATTATAAAAGTCTGGATTTTTTCTAAAGCCAATTATCCGACCTTTTCCTTGTCTGGTCTTCAGATCGGTAAGCCTATCTCCAAATTTTAAATATTTTTTTTTGTTCTGGCCTATTCTAATGGGATATGTAGACAAAAGAATTGAATCTTGGAAAACCCTTAATTTGTATTCAGGTAAGTTTATGTCGATTCTTGTTTTATCGAATTTTTTAATAATCAAATTCGCTTCAATGGAGTCCGGAATGAATATGCTATCTTTTGGTTTGAGGACAATCATTTTTCTTTGATCAAATACAAAAGAGTCCCTTTCCATCATTCTGTAATAGTCGGTATTTGCAAGTGTATCCAAAATCCAGGGATTATACTTGATCAGTAAATGTTCTGAAAGTGGATAACGGGTTATCGGGTCATACGCTGTTACCAAAGAATTCATGAAGTCAAAATAATGTTTAATCCGAATGGTATCATTCACCAGAACATGCTTTTTTGGAATGTTAAGATTAACTATTATTGGACTTTGAATTGTATTATTCAGGTTCACTTCCTTTTTGACTTCCAAAAGTTTGGCAATTGTAATGGAAATCAAAAGCAAGAATAGGAAGGCCAAAGTGTATGCAAGCCTTTTTGACATTAGGTTAATACTTTAGTTTTTTCAAGGTTTGGTGCTGTTGTCCAAATGATGGGTATCGTTGATTACAAAGAGTCCTATTTCACCAAGTTCCCTACGAATCATTTCCAACACATTTCTATTCAGATATTCAAAAGATATTAATCGATTTTTCAGGTCTACATTGACATCCCAAACATCCCTAATGTTGTGAAGCCTTTCTATGGCCACTTTTTTATCCAAAGGTGATATTGACTGCTGTATTTCAAATGTTGTTTTCATGGCATGTGAATCTTAGCGCTAAGTTATTTGACATTTGTAAACTACGAAATGAGCAATATCATGTACATCTTTTTCCATTTCTAAACCAATTGTATTATATGACCTTGGTCATTTAATAAAAACCTAGGTAAAAGTATCTTTGAATAGTTCCTTTTCAAATGCATTTGAAGATGGCATACGCAACACAAACCACCAAAAGACTAAAACAGTTCTTTGTAGAAATAGGAGAACTATCAAATTTTGCTATGCGTTTCTTCAAAGAAGCGTTAAAACCACCATATGAGTTTAAGGAATTGCTTCGACAATGTTACAATATGGGCAATAGGTCTCTTGTACTTGTGGGGGTTACTGGATTTATTATAGGCTTGGTGCTAACTTTACAATCCAGGCCAACGCTTATTGAATTTGGGGCGGTTTCATGGATGCCCAATATGGTTGGTATCTCAATAGTTCGGGAAATAGGTCCTGTTATAACCGCATTGATTTGTGCAGGTCGAATTGCCTCAGGAATAGGGGCGGAGCTGGGTTCTATGCGGGTCACCGAGCAAATTGATGCCATGGAAGTATCAGGGACCAACCCTTTCAAGTATTTAGTTGTTACGCGCATAGCTGCAACAACGTTAATGCTTCCACTTCTTGTGATTTTTGGCGATATGGTGGCTTTGTATGGATCTGCCTTAGTTGAAAATATAAAGGGCAACGTTTCATTCCAGCTTTATTTTAACGCTGTTTTTGATGCTTTGGAATTTGGCGACTTACTACCCGCTACTGTTAAATCATTTTTCTTTGGCTTTACTATTGGTTTAGTCGGCTGTTATAAGGGATATTACAGTAAAAAAGGAACAGCAGGCGTTGGGGTAGCTGCCAATACAGCTGTGGTCATGGCCTCATTACTGCTCTTTTTTGTAGATTTTATAGCTGTTTTTATATCTGATATATTTTATGAATTATGATATGATTAAAAAAGAACAAATATTGAGCAAATCCGAAACCGATATGGGTAATGAGCCAGTAATCGATATCCGAGACTTACGCAAAAGTTTTGGTGATAACCATGTTTTGAATGGATTTTCACTAAGACTGTACAGAGGTGAGAACCTTGTGGTTATGGGGAAGTCCGGTTCTGGAAAGTCTGTGATGATAAAATGCTTGGTTGGACTTATGCAAGCGGACAGTGGTTTTCTTTCGGTAATGGGTAAGGAGATAAAGAAATTAGATAGAAAAACCCTTGACACTCTGCGTTCCGATATTGGGTTTTTATTTCAGGGAAGTGCACTTTACGATTCAATGACGGTTCGTGAAAATCTTGAATTTCCCATGCGTAGGCATAAAGAGAAACTCGGGATTGTAACAGACACGACTCCTTTGGTAGTAGAGGCACTCGAAAATGTTGGTCTTGCCCATACCATGAATTTGATGCCCGTTGAACTTTCAGGAGGAATGAAAAGACGAGTGGCCTTGGCCCGAACCTTGATTTTAAAGCCAAAAATCATATTATACGATGAACCAACAAGTGGTTTGGATCCAATCACTGCAAAAGAGATTATTGAACTAATGCGAAGCATTCAAAAAAAGTATGGTACCTCTTCATTGATAATTACCCACGATGTGGATTGTGCCCGGGTTATATCTGAGCGCATGGTGTTATTGGTTGATGGTATTAATTATGCTGAAGGAACCTATGTTGAATTATCAAAATCTACCGACCCAAAAGTCGAGGCATTCTTTAAAAAATAAGATCATGGCAAAAACAACCTTGGAAAATCTAAAACTGGGAATATTTGTGGTAATCGGAACCGTATTATTGGTATTTGCAGCCTATTTGATTGGCAATCGGCAGAACATGTTTGGCCAGACTTTTACTATTAGTGCCGTTTTCAATAACGCCAACGGCCTCCAAAATGGGAATAATGTACGTTTCTCGGGAATAAATGTAGGTACGGTAAAAGCCATTGATATGGTGAATGATACCACAATTAGGGTATATATGCTTATTGAAAAAAAGATGATGGATCATATTAGAAAGGATGCTATTGCTACAATTGGTTCTGACGGACTAGTTGGCAGTATGATTCTTAATATCATTCCTGGAGAAGGGTCAGTTCCATTGATCAATGAAGGTGATGAATTACAATCTTATAGCAGAATAGCAACGCAAGATATGTTGAGTACTCTTAATACCACAAATGAAAATGCGGCAATATTGACTGCAGACTTATTGAAGGTAACACAGGCAATGACGAAAGGAAAAGGAACCATGGGAAGATTATTGAATGATACACTTATGGCCGCTGATTTAAAACAAACCATTTCTAATTTGAAAAATGCCAGTCGTGATGCGAATTACACAATTCAGAAATTAAATACCATTGTTAATCAAATCAATTTTGAAAAAAGTGCTGCAGGTGTACTATTGAATGATTCATTGAATGGGGTGAAAATGCAGAATATGCTCAACAGTTTTGAGCAATCAAGTATCGAAATAGGGGAAATGACAAAAAATCTGAATGGCGTAATAATTGAAATAAAGGAAGGAAAAGGAGCTATAAACTATTTGGTGAAAGACACGCTCTTGGTTAACAGCTTGGAGACTACCATAAAAAATATCGAAGAGTCCTCAATTCGATTTAACGAAAACATGGAGGCGTTAAAACATAGTTTCTTGACTCGGAGGTATTTTAGAAAACTAGGGAAAGAGCAAATGAAAGAATCGCAAAATCAATGAATGGAAAAAAATGCCATTTAATTGAAAATTCTTATGCACCTTAATTTTTATTGCAAATTATTCTATATTGAGGGAATTACTTAAGTAACAGAAAACAGGATTCCATCTTAGATACTTTTACCTGCGTTTATCTTTTAACGCCCAATAAATCCCTTTTACATCCTCAACCCATTTGTCATACATATAAATAAGGGTAATTTCTTCTATTGTTTCCAAAACCCCAATAACGATCATCAAATAGAAAAGCCAATAAACAGGTGCAAAGAATAATGTAAAAAGTATAAAAAAACCCTGTAGTACAGCAGAGGATTTGGCTAAATAGGTATGAAATGCGGTAGCTTTTCCATATTTATAAAAAGCTAATATCATTTGGAGTATATACGGAACAAATGCAATTAGAATTAATACATAATTGGCCATCATAAATTCATTCTCGAATACCAAAAGGCCTATAAGACCCACTACGAGTGTAATTTGATCACCGATTGAATCTAATTGTGAGCCTCTAGCACTGGAAATCTTTAGTTTTCTTGCTAAATAGCCATCGATAGCGTCAGTGCTATAACTTACTAATAAGAACCACGTGAATAGCTCTCTTTCACCTATCCATATAAGGGCTACCAATAATGGCACGGCAAAAATACGGTAAAACGAAAACCAATCCGCTATGTTAAAACTTTTGAAATTTATCATAATTCAAATTTATTGGTTCTTATCATTTCTTGTTTATCAATTAAAATTGTTGCCAGAAGTAATTCATGCCAATGGTAAGGAACCAACTTTAATAACTTAAAATTAGGCCAGTTGGTTTTAAATAAAAATGATAAATGTCACAAGACTATGTTTTGGGCAACTGATCGTGGTCATTTTTTTGCATATATCATTTTACTAGATTCATCTTCACTTGAAAAATAAAGATGATGAAAACAATACTCTATGCTACTGATTATTCAGATAATTCTGTTGCGGCATTACAATATGCACATACCTTAAGCAAAAAGCTTAATGGTAAATTGTTGGTTTTACATGTTTTTGACCTATCTGTAACCATTGCCAGTACTGTGTCCCTTTCTTATTCAAGAAAGGAGGTTAAGGCCTTTAAAGAGCAAAGGGAACGCTTAAATTCATTTTGTGAGGAACACTTGGGTATTGAGCCCACAATGAATGTTACTTTGCGGATAAATGAAGGTACACCGGCCTGGGAATCTATAATCAATAGTGCAAATGAAATGAATGTTGACTTCATAGTTGTAGGCAAAAAAGGTGAAAGTGCAATTAAAAAAGTGCTGCTAGGCAGTACGACATCTGCTTTGGTTGAGAAAGCAGATTGCCCGGTTTTGGCAATTCCAGAGAAGATTGCCAGTAAAGAAATTAAAACAATGGTTTACGCAACAGCTTTGGAGGAGGTAGATGTACTGGCCATAGAGAAACTGGTTAGTATTGCCAAGCATTTAAATGCATCAATTAAAGTTGTTCATATAGCTACTAAAGATGAATACGCCGGAGAGGAACAAATGGAGTGGTTCAAGGAAATGTTACAACAAAGGATAAACTACAATAGATTGCATTTTGCACTCTGGTTTTCCGAAGATGTTTTCAGTGCTTTGAAGCAGTATTTAATTGAAATAAATCCTGATATACTTGCAATGCTAGAGCGGCAAGGACATAGCCTCATAAAAAGTATATGGCATAGGGATATTGTAAAACGCATGATGACAGAAAGTAAGTTTCCTTTAATGACTTATCATAAAAAGAACCTTACAAAAGAATCCATGGTTTCGTAAGGTGATAATAAAACAACCTTGATTTATCCCAATTCTTTGCATATCAGTTTAACTAACAAAGCCATTAACAATTTGTAGACATTAAAAAGATGATTAAAGAAAAACATACACCGACAGAAATAAAATTGGACGGGCTTGCATTAAAAGGTATCCTAACTATTCCCGAGAATGCTACCGGAATGGTTATTTTCTCACATGGTAGTGGAAGTAGTAGACTCAGTCCAAGAAACAACTATGTTGCCAATGTCCTAAATGAATGTGGTTTGGCAACATTACTGTTTGATCTATTGACCGAAGAGGAGGATAGGATTTACGAAAATCGATTCAATATTGATGTTATTACAATGCGGCTTATAGATGTAACGCAATGGGTACAAAGCCAAAAGGAAAGCAGAGAAATGGTTCTTGGATACTTTGGTGCTAGCACGGGGGCTGCCTCGGCATTAAGGGCAGCGGCCTTTTTTGGTGAAGATATCAAAGCTGTCGTCTCTAGAGGTGGGAGGCCAGATTTGGCAATGCAAGAACTCGATAAGGTGACGGCCCCAACTTTGTTGATTGTGGGCGGTTGGGATCAGCAGGTAATTCAACTCAATGATAAAGCCTATCAAGCGCTAAAAAGTAATAGAAAACTGGAAATTGTTCCTGAGGCCTCGCACCTTTTCGAAGAACCCGGTAAGCTGGAACAAGTGGCACATATGGCTGCAGCATGGTTCAAGAAATGGTTAGAATAAGTTAATTGAATAAAGATGTTTAAAGATAGGATTGATGCGGGTACGCAATTGGCAGAAAAACTGTTCGAATTCAAGAAAGAAAATGTAGTTGTTTTGGCTATTCCTAGAGGAGGCTTGCCTTTAGGGGCAATTATTGCAAAGGCACTAAATGCTCCATTGGATGTAGCACTGACCAAAAAAATTGGCCATCCTTTTAATAAGGAGTATGCCATAGGCGCCGTTAGCCTCGAAAATATAGTCCTAAATGATGCTATTGGGGTTACCAAAGGCTATATAAAAGAAGAAACCACTAGGTTACGAATAAAATTAAAAGATAGACACGATCAATATTATAAAAACAATGTACCCCAAAATCTTAAGGATAAATCTGTTATCATTGTTGATGATGGAATTGCGACCGGAAATACGATATTGGTAACCATTGAATTGGTGAAAATGCAAGATCCAAAAAAAATTGTAGTGGCCATTCCTGTTGCTCCCCCAACAACGGTTCATAAATTGGAAGATTACCCCGAAATAGATGAGGTGATATGTTTGGAAACGCCATATAATTTTCACGCTGTGGGACAATTTTATGAAGAGTTCTTTCAGGTTTCAGATCAAGAGGCCATAAAATTATTGGAAGAAAGCAATGAAAATATTTCAACTTAACCCTTGACCACGGCCACTGGCTTTAGTTTTACTACTTTTTTAGCAATTTCTGAGGCACTTATCGTATCTACCACCATGTTAACGTCTTTATACGCAATGGGAGCCTCTTCTGCTATGCCCTTAAATGAACCAGCTTCAACATAAATTCCCTTTTCCCTGAGTTGCTCCTTTAGTACTGGAGCATTTACCTGTTTCTTTGCTGCCGTTCTAGACAACCTACGCCCAGCACCATGACAACAAGAACCAAATGTTAATTCTTTACTTTTTGGGGAACCTGCCAGAACATAGGAACAAGTACCCATGCTACCCGGAATAATAACAGGCTGCCCCATAGCCCTATAAGCATTTGGTAACTCTTCAAATCCAGGTCCAAAAGCCCGTGTAGCCCCTTTACGATGCACGATCATTTTTAATTCTTCACCCTCTACAATATGTGTCTCGATTTTGGCAATGTTATGGGCAACGTCGTACATGAGCTTTAACGGTTCCACTTCCTTCCCAAATATGTTTTTCCATGCAGTTCTTGCTTCCCATGAGATTACCTCCCTATTACACCAAGCATAATTAGCGGCTGCACACATGGCCTTGAAATAGTTTTGCCCTTCCTTTGAGTTGAAAGGCACACAAGCAAGCTCCCTGTCGGGGACTTCTATGCCATAATTTGGCATTGCAGTCATTATGAGACGAATATAATCGGTTGCAACTTGGTGTCCTAATCCCCTAGAGCCTGTATGGATCAATACAACGACCTGTCCTTTATATAGTCCAAAGGCTTTGGCAATTTCATCGTTATAAATTTCCTCCACATAATCTACCTCAACAAAATGATTTCCTGAACCTATGGTACCCAACTGATCTGTTCCTCTTTTTTTGGCCATCTCAGAGACCATGGATGGATTAGCACCTTCAAGTCTACCATTACTTTCCATGAATGCGAGATCATCCTTTTCCCCAAAACCATGATCTATGGCCCACTCAGCACCCTTTAGGAGAACTTCTTCCATTTCTTCGGAAGAAAGGTTGATTTGTCCTCCTTTTCCCATTCCTGATGGAATCTGGGCATACATTTCCTTGGATAATAGTTCCACTTTATCCTTAATTTTCTCTATATTTTGATTTGAGGTCAGCAATCGTACACCACAATTTATATCATAACCTATACCTCCTGGAGAAATGGCCCCATCCGGATACAACGTAGCAGCGACCCCACCAATGGGAAACCCATAACCTTCATGAACATCTGGCATAACAAGGGATGCTCGCTGAATACCTGGCAAGGATGCAACATTTATTAGCTGATTCAAAGACCTATCCTCCATAATAGCATCGAGCAAGGGTTCGGAGGCCAGCACCTGTGCAGGTACCCGCATCTTTTGATTAAAGGATTTTGGAATCTCCCACAAATAATCATTGATTTTGTTGATGTCTGTTTTATGTATTTTCATGGCTCAAATATCAAATACTACCACGGTCTCCCATTGATCGTTCCTATTTCTATGCACTTGTGCCTCATGGTAGGTAACAGCTTTGATTTCCTCATCAAGTTTACTTGTATGGGTTCCAAATAGTATTGCCTTTATTTTGTTGGATGTAAATTCTAAGAATTCAACCCTACAATAAATTGATTTTTCGGCATAAGAATGGGATAAAATCTCCGATAAAAAATCTATGAGCATACAGGTTCGATCCAATGCATGGATTTCAATTTTTGTCTTACTATCAATTGGATTGTTTTTATTGCAAAAACCTTCTTTTAGAATATTTCCCATGCCTATCATCCCTGCCACAAAAAGCTCTTTTAAAGTTGAGCCCTTTATATTCATACGAATATCCGCGGTATGGGGAAGATATTGAATTTTCATTTTTTCGTTGCCTTCACAACAACAAAAGATCCTTCACCAAAACCGTCTTTTGGCATTTGTATTTTTTTAATCTCATCCAAATCATCAAAAAGGGTTTGATTGAATTCCAGATCTTTGAACCTAGCTTCTTTAAGTATAGACTTTATGCGATCTACGGTATAGAAATTTGCATTTGCAAAGAAGGTACTTCGATTACGCTTTTCGAGATACTCTTTGGCTATCCTTTGGTCTTTATCCAAGAATCCAATAAGAATAGACCCCTTAGGTTTTAATACCCTATAGGCTTCTGCAAATGCTTTATTTATGTTATCCAAATGACAAATTGTTACAAAAAGCACAAAATCGAATTGCATATCGCCGTAAGGGAGTTTTTCTGCAACTCCATCAATTATCTCAATTCCTCTCTTTATGGCTTTTTCGGCCATAGCTTCAGAAGGTTCCACGCCTTCCTTTATCCCTAAGGGTAAGGCGAATCGTCCCGTGCCCAGTCCCACTTCAATACCTCTAATGTTTTCCGGTAACTTGAGCAATTGCTCTTTTATCGCTGCAAGCTCGGATTGGTACACTTCAGAATAATCCTCGTACCATTTTTCATATTCCTCAACGTTTTTATCAAATATACCTGTCTGTATCATGATATTTTTTTATAATTATCTAAAGATGGTTGTAAAAAAAGCGTCACACAATGATGCATATCAATCTGATGTATTTTAACATTTTATAGGCCTAGAAAGTAATTATTTGAATAAACGACAATGAAAGCAAAAAGGTAAGGAACTGGAAAAAGTATTTCTTTACTTTATACAGTACCTTACCTTACCTAACTAAACCAAACAATAGAAGAACTATTCATCCAAAACCCCGAAGCTAACTTTAGTGTTGACCCGGTATTCCGAAATTTTGTTGTCTTTAACGGTTACCTGCATATCTTGAACATAAACAGATTTAATGTCTTTTACTGTTTTAGAAACTTCAGTAACAACTTTTTGCACGGCATCTTCAAAACTGACCGTGGAATTCCCAAGTATCTCAATTACTTTTAATACTGCCATGATAAATTTTTTAGGATTAATATTGACACAAAAATATCTCAGAAAAAATACCAATGAAATGATCTAAGTCACTCTTGGAAACATTTTGGTCTGTCAAATGGAATTCAATACTCTAATTTGGATTGAAACAAAATAAACTCATTGATATTTGTCAAATCTATCGCACCAACAAGCTTTTTGTTTGCGTCCAAAACAGGAAAAAAGTAGCCTTTTTGGAGTTCTCCCAAACTTAAAACATTCTTAAGTTTATCATTGATCCCTAGCACTTTAAATGAGGTTTTCATGATATCCCCAACAAACATATTTGGCTTGTTCGAATTATTAATGATATCAGCATTCATGAGAATGCCCAAAGGTTTGCCTTCCTGCTCAATAATGAAGTCTTTTTCAGTACCTGAAAGAATCAGATCTTTTACGCTTGCTAAAGTGTCATCGATTTTCAATAAGGTAATGTTGGTGAGCATTGCTTCGCTTACGGTATGCCCTTTTAATAGTTCTATCTGTTGAACCATTTTATTCTCTCCGTATGCACCAACAAAAACAAAAAGAGCTATCAAGATTAAGAAAGGGTTGTAAAGCATACCCAGTAATAGAAAAACAATGGCAATTGACTGTCCTATTACCGCCGCAATTTGCGTAGCCTTGACCCGGCCCATGTTCATTGCCAAGAATGCCCTTAATACCCGTCCACCATCCATGGGAAAAGCAGGAATAAGGTTAAAAAGAACAAGCATTACATTAACCACGAAAAGATAGAAAAAGAAATTTGTTAGGGTAAGTGCATTTAAATTTTCTATGATGTTCGTTAAATTATCCGCTAAAAACTGTTGCACGGGAACAATAAAATAAAGAATCAATGCTATGACGACATTTACAAAAGGACCCGCAACAGCCACTAACAATTCTTGTTTAGGTTCTTCGGGTATTTTTTCCAGACTTGCGATTCCACCAATTGGTAGTAGGGTTATTTTTTTTGTTTTAACACCAAAATGTTGGGCGGTCAATGCATGGCCAAGTTCATGAAGTACCACACATAAGAATACCACCAAAATTAGGGCAATATTAAATAGAACTGATTGTAGGTTGCCTCCCTGATTGATTTCAATAAACGCAACCCAAATTATTATAAATAAAAATGTCCAATGTACTTTGATTTTTATACCAGATACTCTCCCCAAGTTTAAGGATCCTTTCATTGCCTAGAATTATTAGATAAAAGTATATACAAAGCAGTTATAGGCCAATGACCAATATCATTTGACTTGCTGATAGATGAAGCTATATTTAATTTAAATAATTTACAATGGGAAAGTCTTTGATTAAAGCATCACGCATTAAAATATTCAGTGAGATAAGCCTTAATGATATACCGTTCGTTGGAGGTAAGAATGCTTCAATTGGCGAAATGTACAACAATCTGACTTCAAAGGGAGTAAACGTGCCCAATGGTTTTGCAACCACCTCTAACGCATTTTGGGATTATCTGAATGAAAACGGGCTGCAAAAATCGTTAAAAAATTTATTGAACCAACTTGATCGTGGTCATTTTTTGAATTTGGGAAGCATAGGGGAAAAGGCAAGAAAACTTATTTTAAACGGTGAATTTTCGTCAGATTTTTCCAATGAGATAATCAACGCTTATAAAAACCTATCCGGAAATGAATTACCATCAGTGGCAGTACGGAGTAGTGCCACTGCCGAGGATTTACCTGAGGCCAGTTTTGCAGGACAGCACGATACTTTTTTAAATATAAAAGGAGAAGAATCTTTATTATTGGCAATGAAAAAATGTTTTGCATCCTTATATACCGATCGGGCCATTAAATATCGTGAAGATAAAGGATTTCAACACCATGATATTGCCTTATCGGTGGGAGTGCAGCTAATGGTAAGAGCTGATAAAGGTTGTTCAGGAGTTGGTTTCACGATAGAACCAGAATCAGGTTTTGAGAACGTTATGTTGTTGTCCGGAGTGTGGGGATTAGGTGAAAATATAGTTCAGGGCATTGTAAATCCAGATGAGTTTTATGTTTTTAAACCAACCCTTCAAAAAGGTAAGAATCCCATTATCCAAAAAAAGTTGGGTGATAAAAAACTGACCATGATTTATGGGGAATTAAAAAGTGGGAATCCAACAACTAACATTGATACACCCACTGCTAAACAACAAGAATTTGTATTATCTGATAAGGAAGTGATAAAGTTGTCTAAATGGGCCTTTTTAATTGAAGAACACTATGGAAAAGCCATGGATATTGAGTGGGCCAAAGATGGAGTCACCAATGAATTGTTTATTATACAGGCCCGTCCCGAAACGGTACACTACCTTGGGAATAATAATTTTATTGTTGAATATGCACTCCTTGAAAAAGGGAAATTGTTAGCAGATGGCAACGCAGTAGGATCCAAAATAAAAGTAGGTAATGCTCGTTTGTTAAGGTCTCCAAAGGATGCGGTAGATTTGAATTCTGACAGCATTATAGTCACTGACAATATAACACCGGATTGGGATCCTCTATTAAAACAGATCGGTGGCATTATCACTAATAAGGGCGGTAGAACAAGCCATGCGGCTATAGTAGCCAGAGAATTGGGAGTACCTGCAATCGTTGGTTGTGGTAATGCCACATCTGAGATTACAGAGGGCTTAGACATAACCCTATCCTGTGCCCAGGGGAAAACGGGTTATGTGTACGAAGGTAAATTACCCTTTAAAATCCTAGAAATAGATGTTAGCAACATTAAAATGCCCAAAACTGAGGCAAAAATGATTTTGGCAGATCCCGAGCGCGCCTTTCAATTATCCTTCTATCCCAATAGCGGTATTGGGTTATTGCGAATGGAATTTATCATTACCCACATGGTAAAAGTGCATCCCATGGCATTGGTAGCATATGATAAGATAAAGGATGTGTCAATAAGGAAGAAGATTGATGAGCTTACCATAGCGTATCCCGAGAAGAAGGATTATTTTATTGATAAATTATCACAAGGGATAGCTACAATTGCAGCTGCATTTTATCCAAAAGAAGTTATAGTTCGATTGAGTGATTTTAAGACCAATGAATATGCAAATTTAATAGGGGGTAACGATTTTGAGCCCCATGAGGAAAATCCAATGCTTGGTTTTAGGGGTGCATCCAGATATTACAGCGATTCGTATAAAAAAGGTTTCGCATTGGAATGTGCTGCGATAAAAAAAGTTCGAGAAGAAATGGGACTTTACAATCTCAAGGTAATGGTACCATTTTGTAGAACGGTCGAGGAGGGTAAGCGTGTATTGGTTATCATGGACAAAAACGGACTAAGAAGAGGGGGTAATGGGCTTGAGGTTTATACCATGGTAGAGATACCAAGTAATGTGATTTTGGCTGAGAAGTTTGCAGCGATTTTTGATGGTTTTTCCATTGGCTCGAATGATTTAACCCAATTAACACTTGGGGTAGATCGTGACTCAGAAATAATGGCTAAATTATTTGATGAAAATGATGAAGCCGCAAAGCAAATGATAGCTATGGCCATAAAATCTGCTCGTAAAACCAGTACCAAAATTGGCTTGTGCGGACAAGCACCCAGTGATTTTCCCGAATTTGCTGCATTTTTAGTTGAACTGGGAATTGACAGCATTTCATTTAATCCAGATGCATTATTAAAGGGCATTGAAAATATAAACTTGGCCGAAAGTAGCTTGATATCAAAAAAGACGCCGCCGATTGCAGAAAAATCCTATTGATAAGGAAATGAAGAAAATTATAACACTTACGATGAACCCGGTGGTCGATAAAGACACCTCTGTTGCAGGGATTAAACCCAATGCCAAATTACGTTGTGTTTCGCCATCCTATTATGCGGGTGGGGGAGGTATCAATGTATCTAGGGCAATCAAGAAGCTTGGAGGAGAATCGCTCTGCATATATGTGGCAGGCGGTCCTACTGGATCCCATTTACAACAATTGGTTTCGGATGATGATATAGCGCAAGAAGTTATTTCAATTGAAGGTTGGACACGTGACAATCTTTCCGTAACCGATACGATTACTAATTTACAATACCGTTTTGGGGTACCAGGTCCTTATGTAAAGGAAGAAGAATGGCAATGTGTATTAAAGTTATTGGAAGAGCGGTTACATATAGGCGACTATTTAGTAGCCAGTGGTAAATTACCACCAGGAGTTCCAACTGATTTTTATGTGAAGATCTCAAAAATCACGGATAAGATAGGGGCGAAACTAATTTTGGATACTTCCGGGGTGGCATTATTGCCTAGTATGAAGGCCAAAATCTATATGATGAAACCTAATTTGGGAGAGTTAAGTATTTTATGTGGTGTTGATTTCATTTCAGCTTTTGAATTGGAATCATTATCAAAAAAGTTTTTGGAACAAAATAACTGCGAGGTACTAGTAGTGTCTATGGGTGCAAAAGGAGCCTTATTAGCTACCAAAGATGTAACGGAACATGTTCTGGCCCCTACCGTACAGCAAAAGAGTACAATTGGTGCGGGTGATAGCATGGTAGCGGGCATGGTCTTGAGTCTGTCGAAAGGCAGATCATTGATCGAAATGGTAAAATATGGGGTTGCATGTGGCACTGCGGCCACCATTCATCCGGGTACCCAACTTTGCACAAAAACGGATGCTGATAACCTGTATAATTGGATAAAGGAGAATACTGTAAAAAATAACATAAAAAAATGCATGAACTGATCTAGATCAGTTCATATGAGAAAATTAGATCATATATTTGCCCAATTATTGTTTTTAAAAGTTCATTTGACATTCGAAAAACATACTTGTTATTCATGGGGAGTAATAAGGGTTTGTATATGAAGATGTAAAAGATACTATTGCACTTGGTGTTTTTTTTGTCGTGACTTGGCAACAAGTTCGGAGAATAAACTGCCACAAGTGTTTATTAGGCAGAATTTATATCTTCTGGAAACCGGGACACGGGGGTGTGCCGGTTTCTTTAAAAATTATTGATTTTTATTGTCGCGAGACCGTAAAGATCATAGTTGGGAGATCAATGTAGTCATTAGCAAAAAATTAATTGGTTAAGTTGTTTTAGCGATAATGTGATTTAAAGAATTGTTTGATTGTTTTGATGAATTTGATTTCTTAATAGGAAACGGGTACGCTTAGCGTACCCGTTTCTGTTTTGTATCGTTTCACTAATCACCTTAACTACATAAAATGGAATATTATTTCAACAAAACACTTACGAATTTGTCTTTTGAAGAGGTAGTTGATAAAACAACTCTGGCCTTAAAGGAAGAGGGTTTTGGGATACTCACCGAAATTGATATCAAAACAACCTTGAAAAATAAATTGGATGTCGATTTCCCCAATTATAAAATCCTGGGTGCTTGTAATCCTCCTTTTGCCCATAAGGCCTTATTGGCCGAAAATAAAATTGGGACTATGTTGCCCTGTAATGTAATTGTGCGTGAAACGGAAGATGGCAATTTTGAAGTTGCTGCTGTAGATCCTATAGCTTCTATGATGAGTGTCGAGAATAAAGATCTTGGTAACATAGCCGATGAGGTTCGAAAAAAGTTGAAAAAAGCAATTGATAATTTGTAGAGTACATAAATGGCCACAATCACAATCAGTTGTTTATTACCAATTATTGTTGACCATTAGCTGACCAAAATCATTACTTCCCTTTGTATCTAATTGTATTTTTATAGATAGTGGAATGCAATTATATAATTCATGGATGTACTTCAGAAAGATAATCTAATCTCGGTGGACGTTAACCTGCCTATCTGGGAACGCTTTTTTACCATCGCTCCTTTGGTGATTATTGGTACCAAGGAAAATGAGGGGTATGATCTTGCACCAAAACACATGGCCACCCCTTTGGGATTTGGTAATTATTTTGGTTTCGTCTGTACACCCAGACATGGCACATATCACAATGTGAAGGTAAGTAAGGAATTTTCGGTCAGTTTTCCAAGGCCAGACCAGATAGTAGCGACCTCCTTAAGCTCATCCCCACGTTCCGAACAGATTTCTAAATCACGGGGAATCATCGAGGCATTGCCAATCGTCAAGGCAACCACAATGGATGCGCCAATGATAAAGGATGCTTATTTGTACTTTGAATGTGTACTATACAAAATTATTGACGGTTTTGATGATTATTGTATCATTACCGGCACGATAAAAGCAGTACATGTACACAAAGATTATCTTAGGGTATCCGAAAAAGACGAACAGGAACAGCTACATGAAAATCCACTGCTGGCCTATATAGCCACGGGACGTTTTGCAAAAATCTCTGACACCTACAGTTTTCCATTCCCCAAAGATTTTAAAAGATGATTGCAATGACTACGAATATCGCAACGGGGATTTTAGCCTATTTCAAGGCCAGAAATGAAATTATAGTCGATTTCCTAGAAAAGTTGGTTCATTATGAGTCTCCATCAAGCAACCCAAAATCACAAAAGGCACTACTGGAATACTTGGGAAATAAACTGAACTCAATAGGATATTTTACCCTCTTCGTTCCCGGAAAAAAAACAGGTGGCTTTTTATATGCCAGACCACAAAATAGGAACAGAAAAAGGCCATTACAATTATTATTGGGCCATTGTGACACAGTATGGGAAAAGAATACATTGTTAAAGATGCCCATTTCCAAAAATGATGGTAAAATGACCGGTCCTGGCGTTTATGACATGAAGGCGGGACTAACCCAACTTATATTTTCGCTACAGGCAATTCATGAAATGTCGTTGCAATCCTATCTTACTCCTGTAATCCTGATCAATTCTGATGAGGAAATTGGTAGTTGGGAATCACGGCATATTATAAAGAGGCTTGCAAAAATTGCTGAACGTGCATTTGTGATGGAGCCCCCTCTGGGCCTTGAAGGAAAATTGAAAACTGCCCGTAAAGGACTAGGACGATTCACTATAACGGTTACGGGAAAGGCTGCACATGCCGGTTTAGATCCCAGAAAAGGGATAAATGCCATTGTTGAACTTTCCCACCAAGTACAAAAATTGTTTGCTATGAACGATTTTGATAAGGGTATAACGGTAAACGTTGGAACCATTCAAGGAGGTATTTCCCCAAATGTGGTAGCACCTGAGAGTAAGGCTGTGGTCGATGTTAGAGTGCAAAATATAGAAGACGGAGAATTAATAACTGAACGGATTTATGGGTTACAACCAACTATACCCGATGTGGTAATAAAGGTTGAAGGAGGAATTGGACGGCCGCCTATGGAGCGTACCGCTCGAAACCAGAGACTATGGCAACTTGCTAAAACCAAAGCCTTGTTAATAGGTTTAGACTTGCAGGAAGCAACTGCGGGTGGTGGCTCGGATGGTAATACTACAAGTACCTACACCGCCACTTTGGATGGTCTCGGCACAACGGGTGATGGTGCTCATGCACTACACGAGTTTATTTTTTTAGACCAGTTACCAGAAAGAACAGCCTTGTTAACATTATTACTATTGTCAGATTCATTGGACAGTTAAAGAAGCTCAATCATGAACTACAAATACATATTTACATCCTTGACTCGAATCTCCGATTTGGCAGAAAAAGAATTTCAATTGAAAAAATTGCAAAAAGAACAATGGGGAACTGGGGATTATGTAGTATGCAAAATAGTGAATGCAGGGAGTGAAACTTTGAAATTGGAACTACCAAATGGCAGGATGCGTGGGATAATCGGTGAGGAAACAATTGTTGGAGCCTTGGGGGAGCGCTATGCTACTTTGGAAGCCACGGGAACTTGGAGAAATGTGGAAGACGATCTAAAAATGACTGTTTTGACTGGAGCCGGACTTTTGGGAAAAATGACGTCCAAATCGGTCTTTATACCCCAAATGATGAAGGTGGTTTATTTGGGGCATGCGTTTAGAGGTGATAGAAAACTGACTATGGAGAGTTTTGTTAAACCTATACTGACACTTTCCTTCAAAACACCAATAGTTCTTTTTGTAGGTACATCAATGTCGGCTGGTAAGACAACATCGGCCAGAATTGTCACAAATTTATTCAAACAGGCGGGTCATAAGGTGGTAGGGGCCAAACTTACCGGTGCGGGAAGATACAAGGACATTTTGGCTATAAAGGATGTTGGCGCTGATGCTATCTATGATTTCGTCGATGTAGGCTTACCATCTTCTATCTGTCCAAAGGAAGAATTCCAAGAAAAATTAACACAGCTATTGAGTAGAATTGAATTGCAAAAAGCTGATGTTGCTATTATTGAAATAGGCGCCTCACCTTTGGAGCCCTATAACGGGGATATAGCAATTGAAAGGCTTAGAGAGCATATTAAATGTATCGTCCTCAGTGCTTCTGACCCTTATGCTGTTCACGGACTAATGAAGGCTTTTGATATTGTACCAGATATTGTAACTGGAGTAGCCAGTAATACATTAGGAGGAAAAAGATTGGTTGAGCAACTTTGTAAGGTTAAGACCTTAAATTTAATTGATTCTACAACAACAAAAGAATTGATTCAAATTCTTAGGTCCACGACAGGCTTTGTTTTATAAAGGACAAAGCTTTGAATTAAATGTTCATGAATATTATACCGAAAGCTCCAAAACCCAATATATTAGTACTGCCTTTAATAGGTATGTCGCTTTTCGTTTTACTTTACATATTGGCAGCATTGGAATATCCAGGAGGTTCATGGATGTCGCCCCAACAAAATGGTTTCAGTTTTTGGAACAATTATTTATGCGACCTTCTAGATCAAAATGCCATTAACGGAGAATTGAATACTGCCCGTTATTTTGCGAGAACCTCTTTAACCGTACTTTGCTTGAGCCTTGCATTATTATGGTATTACTTACCTGGCCTGTTCACAGGAAAAAATTTCAATAAAAACATTATGTGGTTGTCGGGTATGGCAGCATTGGTTGCCACCTCTTTCCTGTCCTCAGGAGCCCATGACCGCACCGTTCGCATCGCCGGTTTTTTAGCGGTAATAGCCTTTTTAACATGTTTTATTGAACTTTTAAGAGCAAGACATATAAAGCTCTTTATCTCTGGTATTGGTTGCCTTATTATCTTTTTGGTCAATTATTATATATATGAAACTGGGCTGTTTATTCGGTTTCTACCCGTAATACAAAAAATAACTTTTATATGTTTTATCATTTGGTTCATTATGTTGGATGTTTTGTATTATCGAAAGTTGAAATATTGAATAACAATGGGAATGTTAGCTGGTATAGATCTTGAAATCATATTTAAGGTAGCGAAAAGCTTAGGTTCCATATTGGTTTTTGGCGTCCAATAATTTTGTTTCCGACTACGAATTTCGTAAATTGAAGAGAACCATTAACGCAACGAAAAAGGATTACAAAGCCATTTTTTTGATCAAATCAAGACCTTGCGTCTTCGCATAGAAATAAATTACTTTAATCGATTTTTCATGATTAAAGCAAGAATAATAACTTAAAGAATACATTATGAACCCATTATTTTTATTTATCATCATCTTAGGTGTGATTCTCTTGGCAGGAATTCGAATTGTTTTCGAATA
>JAAETN010000251.1 GCA_024228355.1 Maribacter sp.
AAAAGAGAAAAAGTGTATCTCAAGTGCAAATGTGTCAGATTTCTACAAATTTGTGAACTCAAAATTAGGCTGTAGTAAAAGTGTGTCAGTGCTTAGAAAAGCTGATGGTAGCTTAGTCACAGATCTTATGGAGAAAGCGAACATTCTGAATGGATTCTTTGGTTCAGTATTTACAATTGACAATGGTATTTTGCCCTATTTTCCTAGGAGAGTTATGATGGAAAATAAATGTGAAAATATGCTGATTACCCCTAGCAAAGTATGTTCAGCTCTGAAAAATCTGCCGAATAAGTGTTCCGCGAGTCCAGATGGGCTTCCAGCCTTTTTCCTTAAAAATATTGCGAAACGGGCTTGTTTTGGTGCAGTTCATGATGAATCTAAGTGTATTTGTGGTCCATTGAGTACACTGTTCAATGTAAGTATGCATTATGGAGTTTTCCCTTCTGTGTGGTCAACGGCTATTGTATCGGCGATATTCAAAAAAGGGGACTCCACGGAGTGTGGTAATTATAGACCGGTGAGCCTAACTTGTATTCTGTGTAAATTAATGGAGAGTTTGGTAAAGCAGGAAATTGTTGAGTATTTATCCGTAAATAAGCTAATTAGTGACCAACAGCATGGATTTATGTCGAGGAGATCTGTTACCACTCAAATGATTGAAACATTGAATGATTTAACAAACTCTGTTGAGACAGGAAATTCTGTAGATGTCGTATATTTGGACTACAGGAAAGCGTTTGACTCTGTATGCCATTCTAAATTACTGTTGAAGTTGAAAGCTTACGGTATTGAAGGTAAAATATTGGAATGGATTAGGTCTTTTTTAAGCAATAGAACTCAGAGTGTATGTGTGGAGGGTAAATTTTCTCAGAAAATCGATGTAACAAGTGGGGTCCCCCAGGGGAGCGTCTTAGGCCCCCTTTTGTTCCTGTTGTATGTGAATGATGTCAGTGACGTAATACCGAGTGAGGTTTCTGAGGAACTGTTTGCAGATGACATGAAGCTTTATGCTGAGGTGAGTGATGACATTCTGGTGGAAAGTCCCTTAGAAAATTGCTTGGTAAGGGTCAGCGTTTGGTCTGATGAATGGCAGTTGAATTTGGCAGGTTCAAAATGTGTTTCTCTTTCAATTGGTAAAAAAAACCCGAATCGGATCTATCGTATTGAGGAAACTGAGCTTCAGAGAGTGGCGGATTTCCGCGATCTAGGAATTCATGTAACTCCGGATTTAAAAATGTCTATGCACTGTAGAGTGATTAGTAACAAGGCGTATAGAAGAGTGGGATTGATATTTCGTGCGTTTTCAACCAAGGATGAAAAACTGTTGGTCCGTGCTTATACTACTTATGTCAGGCCAATTTTAGAGTCATGTAGTCCAGTGTGGTCCCCGTATTTGATCAAAGATATTCAACGTATAGAAAAGGTGCAGAGATATTTTACGAGGAGATTAATGCAGAGATGCTGGCGTGGACATTTGAACTATCAGGATAGGTGTATAAAATTGAATTTGCATAGTCTCGAATACAGGAGGCTTGTTCAGGATCTGGTACTTTGCTTTAAGCTGCACAGGAATCTTGTGAACGTGAATTCTAAGAATTTATTGGGTGAAATTCGTGGCACATATACGAGAACAGGTGGGTGGAAAATGATCGGAAAGCTCAATGTGCGCGATGTTGCCAAAAACTTTTTCTGTAATAGAATCGTTAACCCTTGGAACCATTTGGATAAAAACCACAGTAAAAGTGTTAATTCTGTGTCTGTGAGTAGTTTTAAGAAACATCTGAGTGTACCGAATTTAGAAATGTTTTTAAAATGTTTTAAATTTTGATATTGGAAATGTATGTAAAACGCCTAAAAGTGTATTAAATTCACTTGGTGTCTTCCCGTTTTACTAGTAACCTGGTGTGTT
>JAAETN010000252.1 GCA_024228355.1 Maribacter sp.
ATATGGGGCCAACCAGGTGGCACAGATTATAACCTATGGTACCATGGCTGCTAAATCATCGATTAGGGATACGGCAAGGGTTTTGGATCTTCCTTTGGGCGATGCTGATCGAATCGCCAAATTGATACCTACCATGTCAAAGCTTGGAAAGATCTTTGGAGTTCCGGAAGCAGAATTGAAAAAGAAATTCAGGGCCGATGATCTTGAGAAAGTCAATCATTTATTGAATATATCGGAAGGTGATGATCTAGAGGGTCAAACTGTAAATATGGCCAGAGTATTGGAAGGTTCACTTCGAAATACTGGAATTCATGCTTGCGGGGTGATTATAACCCCAGATGACATCACCAATTTCGTGCCTGTTGCCACCGCAAAGGATTCTGATCTTTACGTCACCCAATTTGATAACTCGGTCGTTGAGAGTGCTGGATTATTAAAGATGGATTTCCTAGGGTTGAAAACCCTGACACTGATCAAGGACACAGTTAAGATCGTTAAGGCAAAACATGGGATCGAATTGGTTCCTGATGATTTTCCGTTGGATGATTCAACCACTTATGAACTCTTTCAACGAGGAGATACCGTAGGGATATTTCAGTATGAATCACCTGGAATGCAGAAACATTTAAAGGATTTAAAACCTACGGTCTTCGATGACCTTATTGCCATGAATGCCCTGTATCGACCAGGTCCAATGGAATACATTCCTGATTTTATTTCCCGTAAGAATGGTATAGCCGAGATTACCTACGACCTGGGGGATATGGAAGAATACCTAAAGGAAACCTATGGTATTACGGTGTATCAGGAACAGGTGATGCTGCTTTCACAAAAATTGGCGGGATTCTCTAAAGGTGAAGCCGATGTTTTGCGAAAGGCCATGGGGAAAAAGATTTTCTCCTTGCTGCAAAAGTTGAAACCACAATTCTTGGATGGCGGTGAAAAAAATGGCCATTCCCGTGAGATACTGGAAAAAATCTGGAAGGACTGGGAAGCATTTGCATCATATGCATTTAATAAGAGCCATTCAACCTGTTACGCCTATATAGCCTACCAAACCGCATACCTAAAGGCACACTACCCAGCTGAATATATGGCGGCGGTACTGTCGAACAATATGAACGACATAAAGCAGGTTACGTTCTTTATGGAGGAATGTAAGCGTATGGGCTTGGATGTTTTAGGTCCAGATGTCAATGAATCGTATTACAAATTTGCGGTAAACAAGGATGGTGCGGTTCGTTTTGGAATGGGTGCCATAAAGGGAGTAGGACGTGCTGCCGTTGAAACTATCGTGGAGCATAGAAAAGAAGATGGTCCCTATAAATCGGTTTTTGATCTGGCAAAACGAATAGATCTGAGGGCATCCAATAAAAAAGCCTTTGAAAGTTTGGCCGTTGCTGGTGGTTTTGATTCATTTAAGGAAACCCATAGGGCGCAGTATTTCCATCACGAGGGTGATGGGGTAACCTTTCTGGAAAAAGTCATCAAATACGGATCTAAATATCAAGAGAACGAAAATTCGTCCCAAGTTAGTTTATTCGGAGATGCCAGTGAAGTGCAGATACCCGAACCTGAAGTACCACCATGTGGGGAATGGGGTACCATGGAAAAACTACGTCGCGAAAAAGAAGTTGTTGGGATTTACATTTCTGGACATCCATTGGATGATTTTAAAACTGAAATCAATGCCTTTTGCAACGCCAGTATTTCCAATGCGCATAATTTGAAAGAGTTGTTGAACCGTGAAATCTCAATTGCGGGGGTTGTTACAGATGTGCAACATCGAATTTCAAAAAATGGTAAGGGTTGGGCACTCTTTACTATAGAGGATTATACAGATACTTTCGAATTCCGGATTTTTGGAGAGGAGTACCTAAAGTTCCGCCACTTTTTAATGATCAATTCATTTGTGTATCTCAAGATATTCATACGTGACGGATGGGTAAATAGGGAAACTGGTAAAAAAGGTGATCCAAGGATGCAATTCAATAGTTTTATGCTGCTTCAGGATGTTATGGAAACCTTCGCCAAAAAATTGACGATCAAATTGGATATTGATGAGCTTAAAGAAGAGAAAATCGATGATTTGAAAAACACTTTGGTATCCCATAAGGGTGGTCATCCCCTGAATTTTGTAGTCTATGAAATGGAAGAGGAAATAAAAGTTAACTTAGTAAGTAGAAAACAAAAGGTACAGATAAGCAGTGAGCTACTACAGATCCTGACAGAGAAAGAAGTACATTATAAGTTGAATTGATGATAAATTCCATCAATATCACCATAGGGAAAACGAATCTAAGGTTCGTAAGGTTAAGGAAAAATATTTGACTAAATTTGCGTAATATTTAAATAAAAAAACATGGCATTAGAAATAACAGATGCTACTTTTGATGAGGTAGTTTTAAAAAGTGATAAACCAGTAGTAGTCGATTTTTGGGCAGCTTGGTGCGGTCCTTGTAGAATGGTAGGTCCTATCATTGATGAGGTAAGTGGTGAATATGACGGGAAAGCCGTTGTAGGGAAGGTAGATGTTGATGCTAACCAGGAATTCGCCGCAAAATATGGGGTGCGTAATATCCCAACCGTTTTGGTTTTTAAAGATGGTGAAATTGTAAACAGACAAGTAGGGGTTTCTCCGAAAAAAGTTTATACAGACGCGATTGACGCGCTATTGTAAAAGAAAATTATTTAGTTTTAAAAAGGCCCTGACGATACCGTCAGGGCCTTTTTTGTTTTATCTTAGTACTACAGTTAAGATGAATGGATCTCAGG
>JAAETN010000253.1 GCA_024228355.1 Maribacter sp.
ACATGCCTTGCATTTCTTTTATTTAGCTTCGCCCGACTTGCTTTTCGGTTACGATGCCGATCCATTAAAAAGAAACGTTGTAGGCGTTGCAATGGAATATCCTTCATTGGCCAAAAAGGGGATCTTGATGCGCAAATTTGGGCAAGAGATCATAAAATTGGTGTCGGGAAAACGTATTCATGGTATTTCAACGACACCCGGTGGGGTACATAAGAAAATTACAGTGAAGGAGCGTAGTTATTTTCTGGACGGTAAAGACATCCCATCGATTGACACCATGATCGACTGGTCTGTAGAGATTATTGATTTTATTAAAGAATACCATCAAAAAAATAAATCCTTTTTAGACACTTTTGCTACTTATCCATCCGGGCATTTAGGTTTGGTAAATAAGGATAATGGATTTTTGGAACTATATGATGGCAATCTAAGAGCCACTGATGCAGATGGTAGTATTACCTTGGATGATGTTCCGGATGTAGACTACAACCAGCACTTTTATGAAGGTGTTGAAAAGTGGTCGTATTTAAAATTCCCCTACCTCAAGCACATAGGAAGAGAAAATGGATGGAACAGGGTTGGTCCGCTTGCACGAATTAACATTTGTGATGGAATTGAAACCCCATTGGCAGAACAAGAACGTAAAGCGTTTAAAGCGGCTTCTAATGGCAAGATCAATAATATGACCATGTATACACATTGGGCAAGATTGATTGAGATTCTGTACTGTGCGGAAATGATGAAAAACCTCCTCGAAGATGACGATATTTTAAATAATGATCTGGTACGAAAAGGTAAGCGAAGAGACGAAGGAATCGGTATTATCGAAGCACCGCGCGGTACATTGATTCACCATTATGAAGTGGATGATAAAGATCGTATTACACGCTGTAATCTCATTGTGTCTACTACACATAATAATGAGGCAATGAACCAAGCCGTTAGGTGGGTGGCCCAAAATGAAATAAGCGGCAAGCCAAAAGTAACAGAGGCTATGATGAACCAAATAGAAGTTGCCATAAGGGCCTATGACCCATGTCTAAGCTGTGCAACACATGCAATGGGACAAATGCCGCTGGAGCTAACGATATATGATCAATACGGAAATATTTTGGATGAAAGATTACGTTAGTAGGATATTGATAATTGGCATAGGTAATTGCGGACGAGCCGATGACGGTTTAGGTTGGGCTTTTATTGATAAAATAAAAGAAAATTTACCCGATAATTTTGACTGTGAATACAAATATCAACTGCAAGTGGAGGATGCTGAGTTAATTTCACATTATGATCTTGTTTACTTTGTTGATGCCCACAAAGAACAGTTTGATAATGGGTATATATGTAGTGAAGGTTACCCCATAGCAACGCATAGTTTCAGTACCCATGAATTGGATCCAGAAACCGTGTTGTACCTGACAAAAAATATTTACAACAAACTGCCCAAATCGTATATTTTGGGAATTTCAGGCTTAAGTTTTCAATTAGAAATGGGTTTATCCGATAAGGCAAAAGTCAACCTATCTAATGCGCTGGATTTTTTTAATGAAAAAGTATTACATTTAGTAAATTAAAACTCATCGATTATGTGCGGAACTTGCGGTTGCGGGAGTGAAGAGAATGGTGTTCGAATTTTAAGTCCGTTAGAAAATAAAGGGCACCACCATGGGCATGAACACGAACATGCGCATTCCCATGGTCATACACACAGTCATGACCACCACCATCACGAACATAGTCATACCAATGGTCATTCGCACGATCATGACCATCATCACAAAACCGTTTTAGAGGTTGAGCAAGACATTTTGCAGCACAATGAAATTATGGCCGCACGAAATCGAGGCTATTTTGAGGCAAAGAATGTTTTTGCCCTTAACTTGGTAAGTTCACCAGGTTCGGGTAAAACCGCTTTATTGGAGCGTACCTTGCGCGATTTGAAAGACGAGATTCCGTTTTCTGTCATTGAAGGAGATCAGCAAACCTTGAACGATGCCGACCGCATTGCGGCCATCGAAATTCCTGTGATACAGATAAATACGGGCAAGGGATGCCATTTGGAAAGCGATATGGTCTATGAGGCCGTTAAAAAATTGGACATCCAGGATAATTCGGTATTGATGATCGAGAATGTAGGAAATCTTGTTTGCCCTTCTATGTTCAATTTGGGCGAATCCAAAAGAGTTGTTATTATCAGTACAACAGAGGGAGACGATAAACCTATTAAGTATCCTGATATGTTTCATAGCTCTGATATTTGTATCATCAATAAAATTGATTTATTGCCCTATTTGGATATTGATTTGGAAGAGCTCAAGGCAAACGCTCTCAAGGTCAACCCCAATTTAGAATTCTTCGAAATTTCAGCCACTAAAGGAAAAGGTTTGGAAGTTTGGTACAAATGGCTAAAGGACAATATCAAATCATAAGAACCATAATAAAACCCAATCGTAAATGTGCCTATCCATTCCCGGAAAATTGATTGAAATAACTTCCCAATTGGACGAAACCTTTCGTGTGGGCAAAGTGTCCTTTGATGGCGTTGTCAAAAAAGTAAGCCTCACTTTGGTGCCAGAAGCAAAAGTCAATGATTATGTGATGGTGCATGTTGGTGCTGCCATAAGTGTGGTAGACGAGGAAGAAGCAAA
>JAAETN010000254.1 GCA_024228355.1 Maribacter sp.
CTGAGGTTGTTGAGGCATTAAAAGATCTGTGTGACTTAATGATATAAAACCTTTATCAAGGAAGTATGTTTGAGTTCGAGCCTGATGAGTATCTCTTCACTAAATTTGCCCATTATTTCAAAAGACGAAAAAAGGCAAAACTGGAGCGGATTGCCCATGCGGTAAAACTAGCGGATCTTAAACCACGTTTGACGATTTTCGCCCGTGCCATTACTGGTAGAGCAATAGAGATTTATGATGCTGAGCGAGAGGGAGGTTATAGAAATGATAATTTCTTTCTTCCTACAAAATTTACTGATTTTCAATCTACCAATGAAAATATAGCTTTCTATCTGTTTCGTATTTTGTACTTATCCGTACAAAAAAACTTGGAATTGAATTGGAAGGACAATCAAGAACATGAACTCAAAGAGTCCCAAGAAAAAGCTTTGGAGACCTCAGAACAGGTGTTGGAATCCTTGTATGAACAATTCCCGATTACAAAGGAATACCATGGGAAATTCAAGGCATTCTATGAGCAAGTTTCAAAAGATAAACAATCAGCCGATTATTCCTTTATTTATGGGAAATGGATGCGTGATACTCCCAGTAATGAGACTTCAAAACAATTGGAGAATTTTACTGACCAGGTCAAAAAGGCAGAGGATGAAAAGCCCGAAACTATTTTGAAATCAAATGCGGTTGAGGAGATTATTTCCGTCCAAATTGATCAAAAGCAATTGGATGATGCAGTACTGCAACATCAATTTGAAAAAGTGGAAACGGCAGAGGAATTTGGTGGTAATTTCCGCGACATGGACGGGGATGACGAGCTTGACGAGCATTCAAATGCCCTTGAGGAACTGAATATGAAGTATACGGTCCGTGTAGATGATACAGCTCATTCAGTATACCAGGCAGAATTCATTGAAAACACGACAATTGCCGAGAGTGCCGAAAATGATACAACGGGCTACCACCTTACATATGATGAATGGGACTATGCCACTAGGTCCTATAAAGAGGATTATTGTAAGGTATATCCCAAAACAAATTTGAAGGCCGATGTTGATTATTACAAAAGAACCATTTCCAAGAACAATTCCACATTAACCGGTTTACGTAAAATGTTGACCACGGTTAATAATAAATTCCAACAGCGACGGCGACAGACCCAAGGAGAGGAATTTGACATAGATGCTATTACTGACCTGTTCGTAGATGTGCATTCCGGACATACCCCGTCAGAAAAAATCTATCTATCAAAAAGGAAAAAAGAAAAAGACCTTTCCATTTTATTATTGCTTGATGTTAGCCTTTCTAGTGACGGATATGCGGCCGGTAATAGGGTAATCGACGTTGAAAAAGAGGTTTCTATTCTTTTCGGGGAAATTTTGGATGAGTTCAATATCGACTTCTCAATTGATTGTTTTTATTCAAAAACCAGAAACCATTCAACATATTTGACCATCAAAGGTTTTGATGAAGATTGGAACAGGGCTAAATTCAAGATAGGAGCTATAGAACCAAGTGGGTATACACGAATAGGAGCAGCTCTAAGGCATTCGGGGGCCATGTTGGATAAAAGGGACACCAAAAACAAATGGGTGGTACTTATCTCAGATGGTAAACCCAATGATTATGATAAGTATGAGGGCAAATACGGAATTAATGATGTAAAACAAGCCTTACGGGAACTCAATGAACGGAAAATAAATTCCTATGCTCTGGCTATTGAAGCGCAGGCGAAATATTACTTACCACAAATGTTCGGTCAAAACCATTATCAGATTCTTACCACTCCGGTAGAATTACTTCAATCTTTGGTCAAGTTGTATGAAAAAATTAAACACCAAAGTTAATGTCATGATGAATAATAAAACCAAAAATAGCATTATTGTCATTACAGTTTTAGTATTGATTTTTTGTGTATACAATTTTTTTATTTATACGTCAAAAGAGAGTGAGCATCCCATTGAATTATCTTCAGAGGCATTATTGGGACAAAAATTATGGCAGAAAAACAATTGCTGGTCCTGTCATCAAATATATGGTCTGGGTGGTTATTTAGGTCCAGATTTAACCAATGTTTACTCCGCACCTAATAAAGGCAGCAATTATATAAAAGCATTTTTAAACAGTGGCGTGAAATCTATGCCAAAATTTGATTTTTCTGAAGAAGAAAAGAATGCGCTTGTAGCTTTTTTGCAACAAATAGATAGTACAGGATATTACCCTAATACCGAAGCGGATATTAAACCATATGGTTGGGTAGAAATAAAATATAAAAATGAAAAGTAAAGCATCTTTATTGTTTATTACTTTTGCTTTGGTAGCATTACTTTTTGGAATACTTTTCGGGTTGTTCGCTACAGTACAATATATTGATCCTGATTTTCTAAAAGAGTATGTTCCTTTTAGTAAAATGAGACCATTTCATGTTACATCAATAATTTCCTGGATTATTCTTTGTGCCACAGGAAGCATTTATTTTTTCATTTCAAAGGTAGAAAAGATCCCTTTTAGTCTACCAAAGTTGCCAATGATACATTTAATCGTGTTTTTTCTTACGGGAATAGGAATTTACATATCCTATATTACAGGAAACATGGAAGGAAGGGAATATTTTGCCTTTACTCCAATATTGTTGGCTCCCATATTAATAGGTTGGGTGTTGTTTGGTATTAATTATTTCATAACAATAAGAAAGAATATAATAAATTGGCCTGTATATTATTGGATGTGGGGAACGGGAATCATATTCATGATTTATCATTTATGCGAAGCACATTTATGGTTAATTCCTTCTTTTCGTGAGCATTTCATAAAGGATATGTCAGTGCAGTGGAAATCTTATGGCTCTTTTGTGGGATCTTGGAATATGCTGGTCTATGGTATAGGTATATATATAATGTCCAAAATAAAAAAGGACGAATCTGTTGCTCGAAAAAAGACAGTCTTTTTCTTCTATTTTTTAGGTTTGATAAACTTAATGTTAGGTTGGGCGCATCACACCTATATTATTCCAACAGAACCATGGATTCGCTCTCTATCTTATGTGGTAAGTATGACAGAGTGGATTGTGCTGGTACATATTATTTATAGCTGGAAAAAGTCTTTGTCCTTAAAGAATAAGCAAGACAACTGTATGGCTTATAAGTTTTTAATGGCCGCAGATTTTTGGGTGTTTTTAAATATTATTCTTGCTTTACTGGTTTCCATTCCGGCAATTAATTTCTTTACACACGGAACTCATATAACGGTAGCACATTCTATGGGGACAACTATAGGGATCAATACAACTATATTGTTTGCATCAGTATTTTTTATTGTTTCGAAAATCAGAAATGAAATATTGACTTTCAAGAATTTTAAGATAAGCTATTATTTATTCAATGTGTCCTTGCTACTTTTTTTAAGCGCCTTATTTTATGCTGGAGTTAAAAGAAGCAATTGGATGTATTTTACAAAAGATTTGCCATTCTCAGAACTTCAGGACTCCTTATATTCAACCTACATCGTATTTTTAATTTTTGGTGTTTGTCTTGTCGTGGCCATAAGCTATCTGGCAACGGTTTTATTAAAAATAGTATATAATACCTTAAAGGCTTGATTAAACCAATATTCTATATATTAATTGTTCTACTGACCGTATCGTGCAATAAAAAGGAAATTAGCCATTCTGGGAAAATAATTTCGCAAAATGGAAAAATAAATACCATTTACCTAAATAGATTGGAAACACCGGAAAAAGCATTGATATCATGGTATTTGTATGCTTATGTCAATGAATGTCATGAAAATACTTCAAGAGCAAAATGCGGAATACTGGATTTGTTAAACATTGGCAATGAGTGTGATCCTAAGCATATAAATATGCTGCAACAGTGGTTTTCAACAGATAAGCTGGCAGTCTTTAAACTCAAAAAATGCCCAAACTTACCTCATGATTCAGCCATTCAAAATATAGTGGAAAAATTGGAACTACATAGAATTGCAGACACCATTTCTATAACATATAATATAAAAGGTTTGAACAATATCCAGGAAAAATCGTGGAATATTGAGCAAACAGATTCCTATATTATTAAGAATAAGACTTTGGTAAAAGTAAAACCAAATGAATGAAAAATTTATAGACCATAAGAGCATCTATTATCCACCTGGTGGTATTCTAATCTGGATCATCATTTTTTTGGAGTTGATTACTTTTGGGATTGCACTTGTAGTCATGGTTAATTACGGTAAACAAGAACCTGAAATATTTCATAACTCAAGATTGCAGTTAAGCGCTACTATTGGTACTATAAACACTTTGTTTTTGATTACCAGTGGGTATTTTATGGCTCGTTCGGTAAACTATTTGAAAAATGATGATAAGGACAGATCAGCATTTTTTTTAAAGTTCACTATGCTAGGTGGGCTTCTGTTCCTGGTATTGAAGTGTGTAGAGTATTATTTTAAGATTGAAGCAGGTTTAACCGTTGGCTACAATACCTTTTATACGTTTTATTGGATGTTGACCTTATTCCATGTTATTCATGTTATTGTTGGTCTAGTGATTTTGGTTACAGTGTTCTTTGGATTACGGAAAAAAATACCCACTGTTTCATTGGAAGATATGGAAGCCAGTGCAGCCTTTTGGCATATGTGTGATTTAATTTGGTTGCTGTTGTTTCCTGTAATTTATCTTTTGTTCTAATATGGAAAAAACAACGAAAATATATACTAGCCTGATTGCCCTAACTGTTTTGTCGGTAGTCGCGGCTAATTATACCAATTGGGTTACCGTAGTATTGATTTTAGCCGCCTTGAAGTTCATAGGGGTCTCTTTTTTCTTTATGGAGCTTAAAAAGGCACATGCTTTTTGGAAGATAACTTTGCTCTTGTACTTAATGTTATTCATAGTGTTAATCATACTACTTGGTAGTAATTAAAGAGACGGCGTTTGCAGGATAATTAGCAATTAATCTACTATACCATGAAAAGACTACTAATTATGGCCCTCTTTACTTACGTGTAACAAAGGTTGCAGTAGACTTTAAATTTAAACCTCAACTTTACGATAAATTAAAAATGTTGGTCATTGTTGCTGGTGGCCATGGGGAAACCCGAAATGTTGATCAATGATGTCCATATTTCATTGATTTGTTTGGTTGTTGATAAAAGGCACTCGCCGTAAGTCGGGTGCTTTTTCTGAATTTATACATGCAAAGCAAATCATAAGCCGTATTTTAGAGTATAAATTTCAAGAATATGATCGTTCATCATTTTGAGTCGGAATTCTCTGTTTTAAATCGCTTTATTGCAGAAATACGGGATGTTGATATACAGAAGGACCCAATGCGCTTTAGACGGAATATTGAACGTATTGGAGAAGTCCTTTGTTATGAAATGAGCAAGACCTTGAACTATGACACCAAAACCGTACAAACACCATTTGGGACCAAAGACATCGCTTTGCCCATAGATAAGCTCATACTTTGCTCGGTTTTACGTGCTGGAAATCCATTGCACCAAGGATTATTGAATTATTTTGATAGATCTGAAAACGCCTTTATATCTGCTTACAGACATCACCCAAATGGTGGCAATGAATTTGAAGTAATCGTTAAATATTTTGCTGCACCTTCATTAGGGAATAAAACTCTTGTACTTACAGACCCCATGCTGGCGACCGGGAGAACTTTGGAAAATGTGCTCAACGTTTTAAAAAGTCATGGCGAACCCAAACAAATTCATATAATATCGGTCATTGGTTCAAAAGATGGCGTGGCTTATATAAAAAAGGTCTTCCCAGAAGGCACTCATCTTTGGATTGCTGCAATTGATGATGAACTCACTAGTAAGGGTTACATTATACCAGGTTTGGGAGATGCAGGTGACCTAGCCTTTGGTCCTAAGCTCTAATAAATCCCCCATTCTTAAAGATAGATATCTTCTATCCTACCAATTTCAAATTATATTTTCTTGGTAACATAAGTTACTGTCAGGTATATTTCGTCTGTCTAATTTTGTCCCAAATTAATTAGAACATGAAGAAACCACTTTTGATATTGGCATTTTTTGGCTCAGCATTTTTTATCCAGGCGCAAGAAACAGTGCTAATTACCAAAGATGAGGTTCTTGCCAAGGTAATTCAAGAAAATAATGTCTTGAAAATATCAGAGCAAGAGGTATTGGCAGCAAAAGGCGACTATAATCAAACCAATGCCGTGTTATTACCTAATATCAGTATTGCGCATACAGGCATGGCGACCACGAATCCGTTAATGGCCTTTGGTTCAAAACTAAATCAGGAAATCTTGGCCCAAACCGATTTTAATCCGCTATTGCTTAATGACCCTAATCAGATCCAGGATTTTGCTACACGTATAGTGGTGCAACAGCCTTTATTGAACTTTGATGGTATTTATCAACGCAAAGCGGCAAAGGCAAAATTAAATGTTACTGAACTGCAGTCCGAACGCAAACAGGACTATATACATTTAGAAGTAGATAAGGCCTATATGCAATTACAATTGGCATACAAAACCATTGATGTATTAAAAACGGCCAAAGAAGCTGCATTGGAGAATAAGCGATTGGCAGATAATAGTTTTAAACAAGGGTATTTGCAAAAATCAGATGTTTTGGCCGTAGAGGTTCGGGTTACAGAGATTGATAACCAATTGCAATATGCAGAAAGCAATGTTCAGAATGTATCGAATCAACTTTCGGTTTTAATGAATGATGGGAGTTACCAAATATTGCAACCTTCAGATTCATTGAGCGTTTTGACCAACGATATCAACTTTGAAAGCTTACCGGAAAACAGAAAGGATATTCAGGCAATTTCCTCGGCATCTGAGGCCTATAAACAAATGTACAAGGCCGATAAAATGAGTTTTCTTCCTCGTTTAAATGCATTTGGCACCTACGAATTGCATGATGATGAAGTGTTTCAGGGAGATGCTGATGGATACCTTTTTGGTGCGGAATTGAAATGGAACATTTTCGAAGGTTCAAAACGTTTTGGGAAAGCCCAGAAAAGTAAGGCGGAATATGAAAAATCCAAATTGGAACTAAACCAATATAAAGCTGAGAGTCAGGTAGAGTTGAACAGGGCCAAACGTATGCTTCAGGATGCTAAAAACAACTTGGAACTTACGTCGCTGGCCTTAAGACAATCAAAGGAATCACTTAGAATCAGGACCAATCGTTTTGAGCAAGGATTGGAAAAAACAACAGAACTCTTAATGGCCGAAACCCAATATGCCCAAAAGCAGTTGGAATATTATGCGACTATTTTTCAACACAATTATGCAATGGCATATGTTCAATTTTTAACTAAGGAATAGAAAAACAGCAATAAAAAATACAGATGAAAAATAAATATATCATAGGATTGTTTTCGATAGCACTATTTGCCACAAGTTGTGGAGATGGAGAAAAAAAAACAGTAACTGATAATTCCCCCGCAGTAACTGTAACCATTAGTCCGGTCTCACAAGAAAGTAGCAGTACGTTTTTGACCACAAGCGGCAAGATCGAGGCCGTTAACAGTGCCAACTTAAGTACCCGAATGATGGGTTACGTAGATAGGATATATGTACAAATTGGCGAAAAGGTCGGGAAAGGACAACAATTGATCAGTATCAGTAATACGGATCTTTCCGCAAAATTAGCCCAGGTCAATGCCGGTATAACTGAAGCAACTGCGGCATATAACAATGCAGAAAAAGACTTTAATAGGTTTACTGTTTTGTTCAATGAGAACAGCGCTTCACAAAAAGAACTCGATGATATTACGGCCAATTATAATGTGGCGAAAGCCAGATTAGAGGGAGCTAAACAAATGAAGAACGAGGTGAATGCCCAATTTTCCTATACCAATATCCGGGCACCTTTTAGTGGTACAGTGACCAACAAATTCATAAAAGTCGGCGATATGGCAAATCCCGGAATGCCATTGATAGAGGTTGAAGCACCGGGAAAGTTTCAAGTTTTGGCCATGGTACCAGAATCTGAAATACTTCAGATAAAAGCCAATTCCGAAGTTGATGTGGTTTTAAAATCCTTAGGTGAAACGTTAAAGGGTAAAGTGGTGGAAGTAAGCACTTCGGCAAAAAATACCGGTGGTCAATATATGGTGAAAGTGGTTTTGGATCAATCTGATGCCAAAGTAATGTCTGGAATGTATGCAACAGTACGTTTTCCTGTTGAAACCAAGGAAAGCAATGAAACCGTAATGTTGCCGAAAGAAGCAATAGTTACTAAAGGACAATTGACGGGTGTTTATACTGTTAGTCAAACAAATACAGCGCTATTACGATGGTTGCGCTTAGGACGAACTATTGGCGATAAAGTCGAGGTGCTATCAGGAATGTCATCAGATGAGCAATACATAGTTTCTGCGGAAGGTAAGTTGTATAACGGAGCGAAGATCAAAATCCAATAATTGGAATTGCATTAGGCCTGCCCACCTGAGGCGGGTAAACTGGCAGGCGGGGATTGAGCCCTTGTTGAAGCTCTTTTCGCAAAAAAAAAAAGCGACTGGTGAAAGACCGCTCGAACGCCCAAAAAATTAAACTATTAGAATGAAGGAAGGATTAGCTGGCAAAATTGCCAAATCATTTATAGGATCCAAACTGACGGTACTCCTTATGATTGTATTTATGGTCATTGGGGTGTATAGCTCGTTTTTGATTCCAAGGGAAGAAGAGCCGCAAATTGATGTGCCCATGGCCGATATTTTTGTGGGATATCCTGGTGCGAGCCCAACCGAGGTTGAATCACGAGTAACAAAACCACTCGAAAAACTTATCTCGAACATAAAAGGAGTAGAGTATGTGTATTCCACATCGATGAAGGAACAAGGTATGGTCATCGTGCAGTTCTATGTAGGAGAAGATATTGAACGCTCATTTGTAAAACTCTATAATGAAATTAATAAACACATGGATATTATGCCCGAGGGAGTTACTTATCCTCTGGTAAAAACCCGTGCTATCGATGATGTTCCCATGTTGGGTCTTACCTTATGGAGTGAGAATTATGATGATTATCGCATTAAGCAAATTGCCCAAGAACTTACCGATGAGATTGAAAAAATCAATGATGTTTCTGCTACCCACAAAATTGGCGGTAGAAATAGACAATTACGTGTAGTTCTTGATAAGGAAAAAATGGCTGAAAGCGGATTGGACTTCCTTTCTGTGGCCCAAATGATTAAGGCAAATAACCAACAATTGAGTGGAGGGACTTTTGATAAGAACGATACGGAGTTTATGGTAACTACCGGCAAATTCTTGGAATCAGTAGAGGATGTTGAGAATTTAGTGGTTGGCGTTCAGCAAAATAGGCCCATTTATTTGAAGCAGATTGCCAGCATTGAAGATGGCCCCGAACTTCCTAAGAATTATGTTTCCTTAGGTTTTGGCCAGGCCAGTGAAAAGGCACAAAAGTTCAACTCTGAATATCCTGCAGTGACCATATCCGTAGCAAAACGAAAGGGTGCTGATGCTATGATGATATCCGATATTATCATTGATAAAGTTGAACACCTTAAGAAGAACTTGATTCCTGATGATGTCAATGTTGAGGTAACCCGCAACTATGGTGAGACGGCTTCCCAAAAAGTTTCAGAGCTTTTAATGCACCTTATTGGGGCCATAATTGCTGTTACTTTTGTCGTCATGTTGGCCATGGGTTGGCGTGGGGGTTTGGTGGTATTCCTATCGGTGCCCATTACTTTTGCCCTGACTTTATTGAGTTATTATATGCTCGATTATACCTTGAACAGAATAACACTTTTCGCCTTAGTGTTTGTAACGGGTATTGTGGTTGATGATTCCATTATAATTGCTGAGAACATGCACCGCCATTTCAAAATGAAGCGCTTACCCTTTAGGCAGGCGGCCTTATATGCGATCAATGAAGTGGGTAACCCGACCATTTTGGCAACATTCACGGTTATAGCATCTGTATTGCCAATGGCCTTTGTTTCTGGTCTAATGGGTCCTTACATGAGCCCAATGCCTATTGGAGCCTCAATAGCCATGCTATTGTCATTGTTTGTTGCCTTGACGATTACACCTTATTTGGGTTATATATTCCTCCGGGAAAAGGAGAAAAATGGAAAAGAAGAGAAAGAGGAGCAACCTATGCAGGAATCTTTTATCTACCGCATGTACGAGAAATTTGAAAAACCACTTATCGAAGACAAAAAGAAACGTTGGTTGTTCCTGGGGATTACTTTCCTATTACTTATTGCTTCTATAGGTATGTTTTTTACTAAATCCGTTGCTGTAAAGATGTTGCCTTTTGACAACAAGAATGAATTTCAGGTGATCATTGATATGCCTGAGGGTACAACCTTGGAAAGGACTGGTGTTGTGACCAAAGAAATTGCACAGTTTTTGGCAATACGTCCAGAGGTGGTGAACTACCAGTCCTATGTTGGTACTTCCGCACCGATAACGTTCAACGGATTGGTACGTCATTA
>JAAETN010000255.1 GCA_024228355.1 Maribacter sp.
CGCAGAATTGCTCCAGGGAGGTGGATTCCAGAATTTCTGAAGGGTTGGGAGGTATAATACCACATGTAATAATACTAAGGTCTGGCGCTGATGTGGCCTTGACAATTGAATCAAAATTGTCTACTCCAATAAGATGGTCGGACAAACCAGGTTTCCTTTCAACACAAAAAACTTCATTCAACCTGGGCTTTCGTAAATCCGTATCTACCAGTAGCGTATTTTTGCCTGTCTGCGCGATCGCATACGCCAGATTAGAAGCCATGAATGTTTTTCCCTCACCCGGGGCCACACTGGTAACCATTATTAATTTCCTGGATTTATCAATCTGTGAAAACATTAAACCTGTTCTTACGTTCCTAAAAGCCTCAGCAATGAAAGATTTCGGCAATTCATGAGTAATTAACTCAGGTGAGCTGACTTGAGTCCTAATTTTACCAATTACACCAAGTAATGGAATACCCAGATATTGCTCAACATCTTCAGGCCTTTTTATAGTATTATCAAGATATTCCAGGAAAAATACCAAACAAATACCCATACCCAAACCGATTATAGCACCAAACAAAATATTTAACTTTTTCCTGGGTTTAATGGGTTCTCTAGGTGTCTCGGCAGGATCAACAATTCTTATGTTGCTGGACTGAAGTTCACCTGTAATATCAGTTTCCTTTAATCTTTTTAATAATATTTCATACATTGCCCTTTCGCCTTCACTTTCCCTTTTTAGCGTACCATAAGATATTGCATCCCTGTTAAGTTGCAGAGCTACTACCTTTTGCTCTTCAAGGGCTTTAGAAAGACTTTCTTCTTGTGATAATGCCACCTTATACTCTGCCTCGATATTTTTTGCCAGCTTAGCAACCTCTTCATCTATTTTAATTTTCAACTCTTCTGCCTTTGTAACAGCTCTTATCATAGCAGGATGATTCTTTCCATATTTTTTTGATAATTTTTTGATTTCTGTAAGCAAGCCTACGTGTTCATTTTTGAATTCTGAAATCAGAGGATTTTTCATAATTCCAGGTATGGTTTCAAGCATTCCCTGCTTTCCTGCGTATTTTTCTGTCAGATTGTAGAGTGTTTCAAATTTCATTTTTTCAGCCCTGGCATCTGTCAATTTTGAATTTAAATCTTCGAGTTTCTGGACTATGATATTTTGCCTGTCTTCAAGAGAAACAATTTTTTTCTTCTCTTTGTATACTTGCAAAGCATTTTCTGCTTTCTCTACCAATTTTTTTTTCGTTAGAATCTGCTTCTGGAGCCAACCAACTGCGTCGTTGGACGCCGCAAATCTTACCTCAAGATTGGTATTTATATATTCACTGGCATGTCTATTAACAATCTTCTTTATTTCCACCGG
Organism: Maribacter sp.; assembly: GCA_024228355.1. Lineage (GTDB taxonomy): Bacteria > Bacteroidota > Bacteroidia > Flavobacteriales > Flavobacteriaceae > Maribacter_A. The sequence goes on from JAAETN010000255.1 coordinate 1,361, forward strand.
ATTAACACCCGTAAAGCTTATGTTAACAAGCCGACTACCCCTAATCGGTGTAATATTCAATCGCCTAAGATAACGGTCAATTAATTCGGAATTTCCCGAATCTTCTTCTTTATTTATACTTTTGTCATTACCTCCAGATTCTCTCTTTATTAGTGAACTCAGAAAACTAGTGATACTGAAACCTTTAGATTTTTCGTCAGACTTGAATTCCGGATTATCCTTCAAATTGAGCGCGTTTATAACCCTCAGTACTAGTGAGCGACTAGCTAATATCTTATACTGGGTTTGATAAAAGATGAGATCTTGACTGTCTATCGCCAATACCTCCTCAAACGAAAGAACATTCGGATTTTCCCTATCAATCTTCACTTGCGTTGTCGCCTGATATATAGGAGTAGCTTTGAAAGCGTGAAAGGTAACGAGTGTTACCAAGGCAATAAAGGAAACGATTATTATCCACTTTCGTCTGAAGATTATCTGCGTGTAGTCCCTAAGATGAATTTCTTCTTCATGGTCCATAGTTGATGGTTCATTGTTCATGGTTTATTGCTGGATACTTGGTGCTTGATAGCTCACCGCAGACGCCAAGGGCTCAAAGTTTCAAAATATTAAACTACGAAAAACACGAAAATTGCTAAAAGAGGATGCTCTGTATTAAATTTTTGATTCTAACACAGCCGCAAAAATACACAAAAAGCGCAAAGTTAATTACTGATCATCACACACCCGCCAACCTGCCCGTGCCGAATAGTACGTTCGGGCGGGAAAGCTTGTCGGGCAAGCAGGCACAAATGGCAATCAGATTAAAGAATTTAGAAATTATGGATTAAAGCATATGGTTCACCGTTTATGGCTCATGAAAACTAAATAAAGCATATTAATTTGTTGATTTGTTTATTCAATAATTAGTGAAGAATGCTTAATACTAATTCATGGTTTATTGTTGGATTCTAGCCTCTGATCTCTCACCTTCACATTCCCATCTATGCTTTTCTCTGTGGTTGTGATTCCTTTTTTTGTGTTTTCTGCGCGTTTTTGTGGCTAAATGATTTTTTTGGAAACCGGATTAGAAATATGACTCCGGTACATTTACAATGTCACCCGTTTTCAACAAAATGTCTAATGACATATCTCCCTTTTTTACCTTGTTCAGATCAACAATCATGGTTTTCTCTTTCCCATCTTCCATCCTCGTAACGGTGGTCCTACCTGGTGCGGCTACTTTTTTAAAGCCGCCTGCCATGGCAACTGCTTCCAGAACTGTTATGTATTTTCCCAGTACTGTTATTGGCCCTGCTTTTTGCACTGCTCCAATTACGAAAATCTCTTTTTCGCTGTACTCTTTCATCAACGCGATATCAAGCTTAACGCTAACCCTGGGATTTATCAGAAATTCGCCATCTTTTAAATGCTTTTCGAGTTTTTGTTCTATCTCATAAGTTGTTAATCCTTTTACCTCTATCTCCTTAATGAGAGGAAACGCAATTGACCCATTCCCAGCAACCTTTAACGTCAAACTTAAGTCGGGCTCCTCAAATACTGATATAGTTAACACATCGTTTTCCTCGATTAAATAGGTTTTGCTTTTTGGAACTTTTATTCTATCTTTTACAATCTGTTTTGAGTATGCCGGTTGCGCAAACAACAACATACATCCAAATGCAGTGAAAATTAATAAAGGATTATACATAAGAAACGTTGAAAATCTGCTTTGCATTTTAAGCTTCCTTACTTAATGGAATGTTGTAAAAAAAGACACGAGTTTGCACGAAAAAAGAAGATTGATGGCTTATGTACATGACACAGGTAGTTGTTTTAAATAGTTCTCTAGAGAAACCAGTTGTTTGTCATCTACAGCTACAAATTTAAATCCATATCTGGAATTGCCATTCCCGCTTACCAACCAAGCAACTTCTGCAATGGCATTGATTTCTCCCTCTATTTCATCACGATTTATGGACACATGAAGATTGAAATCCATTCTTTCCCCAATATTTAATTTTGAGGGTAATTGACTTGAAAACCCTTCCAGACTAATATCACTTAACTTGCCATTATTTACCTCATTCTTGTTCTTTGTATAGTATGAATATTTCGAACTCGCATAGAAACGCGCACTTTTTCTTTTGCATTGTATAAGTTTATTGTACACTTTAGTCAAATCTGATTTATTAGTAATTTTCTTTTTAGATGATTTCTCCAGATCAAGAACATTAAGAATAATGCTATCAAATGGTTTTGATGAGGTAGCCTTCTTTATCTTTTGATTGGTGGTATTTGTTATCTTTTCATGGTTATTGAAGAGATCTTCATATAATTTCTCACCAGGTCTTAAACCGGTATATTTAATCTTTATATCAATATCTGGCTCGTATCCGTAAAGACGAATCATCCTTTTTGCCAAATCCACAATCTTTACTGGCTCTCCCATGTCCAGTACAAAAAGCTCACCCCCATTGCCTAAACCCGATGCCTGTATAACAAGACTTACAGCCTCCGGTATAGTCATAAAATATCTTATAATATCAGGATGTGTCACAGTCACGGGACCACCGTTCCTAATCTGTTCCCTAAAGAGCGGAACAACACTTCCACTACTATCCAGGACGTTTCCAAATCGCACTGTAACATACTTTGTAGACCTGCTATCGTTCATGGCTTCTCTTTTTGCCTTTGCCGAGTAATAGCCAACTATAGTTTCCGCCATCATTTTCGTCATCCCCATGACACTAACATTATTCACCGCTTTATCAGTAGAAATCAACACAAATCGCTCTACACAGAATTCACTTGCCTTTTGTGCCATCAATTTTGTTCCCAAAACATTTGTTTTGAAAGCCTGGCAGGGGTTACTCTCCATTAATGGCACATGTTTATACGCTGCAGCATGAAAAACAATCTGTGGCCTATGCTCTTCCATCACCTCTCTCACTCTATCTTCATCCAAAACATCTCCAATAACAGGCACAACTAAGCCACGCCTTTTATCATTATCGTTTTCGCTTACAACCAAAGAGTTCAGTTCCTTATCTATCATATAGAGGCTCTCTTCGTGCTTTTCAAAAAGTATTAGTTTTTCAGTCCCACTTAATCTAACTTGTCTTGATAGTTCCGAACCTATAGAACCGCCAGCACCTGTTATCATTACTACTTTACCTTTGAGATGAACTCCTATCTCTTCGATATCATCACTTACCGGTGACCTGAAGAGAATATCACGTTCATTTACAACTTTTATTTCATTAATGGAACCACGGCCATTCATTATATCCCATAAACAAGGTAATGACTTTACAGGCAATCCGCATTGCCTGATATCTTTTAACAGTTCCTTAAATCTACCTCGAGGAAGCGAAGGAATTGCAATGATAAGTTCTTCAATTTCTTTATTTTCCACAATGGCCTTCAACTCTTTCCTTGTACCCAGAACCGGAATATTGCGTATTCTCAGTCCTTTCATATATGGATTGTCATCGACAAAACCTATTACATCATAGGCATAAATATGGTTCTGTTCTATATTACGAAGTAGCATCTCTGCTCCTTCTCCTGCACCCACAATAATAACTCGCTTTTCAGTGTTCGCCTTAAGCCTGGGCTTCACCTTTCGCAGAATAAGCTTTGTCATCCTTATCTGACTAAGAAGGAAAATATTGAAAGCCCAGTCCATCACAAAAATGGACCTTGGATACAATGTCTCACCAAATAAATATCTTACGGTTAAGAAAAACAACATAGAACCAATACTAGTCGCCACAACAATATTAATAACATCTCTTGCGTTCA
>JAAETN010000256.1 GCA_024228355.1 Maribacter sp.
ACCCATCACGAATTGGTTTTAGGAATTTTGGGGCAGGAGTTTGCCTGAAATTTTGATTTTTCGATTGAATAAAAACAGAGCCTTGGTGCTGTCAAGGCGAGGATTTTGTGATTGAGAAAAGTCGAAAGTCCAGGTGAACTAAAGTTCATATGAAATCGGGTTCTGAAAACCTAAAACCAATTCGTGATGGGTATATAATGACAACGTCTCCGTTAAGGATGCCATCTCCTGTCATAGAACCCCCTTTGGGCGCAGGAAAAATAGATGACGATACAATCAGCAAACTCATGAGTTGGAAACATTCCGGTTATGATGATTTACCTGAATATGAAGAGTCCAGCATTATAGCAAATTGAACAGTGAAAAAAATTTCTAATGTAAAAGGATACCAGGAGAGGTATGTATACTTTTTACCAAATCAATACGAAAACGCCGTCTGCTCTAAATAGAACAGATAAGCAATTCTACGAATTGCCGTTGCTTATATTCAAATTTCCAAATTTTCTCTTTCTCATCCACTTTTTTAACAAAGTAGATCAACGCAAGGCATTATTCCCAAAAATTACTTGAATTTTGTCACCATCTTATCTATTGTAGCACAATCTCTAAAAAGGAAATTCATCAATGATATTTCCTATTACCGAAAATAGGCGTTGGATTTTTCAAAGCCTTCCCATTACAAGTAGTTTAACCATCCCCATAA
>JAAETN010000257.1 GCA_024228355.1 Maribacter sp.
AACTCATTCATTTTTACTATGATGTAGATGTTTGGGAGTTTTATGACTTGAAGAAAGACCCTCAGGAAATGAGCAATGTGTATAATAATCCAAAATACGCTTCAATTGTAAAAGAGGTAAAGCAAAAAATGGCCGAAGTACGGAAGAAATATAAGGATTCTGATGAACTCAGTACTGGTTATATAGAATTATACAAAGAGAAAGGTTGGATCAAAGAATAAATAGCAGTCAATAGGCAATTGTAGGTATTTAAGCCTTACATATTGGATTTACCTTTCATATGGACATACAACTTCAGTTTTTCAATACTTTTTTTCTTTAAATTGTAATTTCGGCCTTCCCACTCCTACTAAACAGGTACCTATTAGGTCAAAATTTGTATCTTAACTAAAGCTGATAGTTTAATTTCACGTCCTCTAAATGAAAAACATCGCATGTTTATTGGTGTTTTTGGCATGTTTCCTCTCCTGTAACAAAACGGAGGATGACACTACAATACATGACCAAAATCAGGCAGATCAGACAAGTGGTTCCAATACCGGTGATAATTTCAATGAACCTGAAGAGCCGGATAATCCCGGTGGCAACCAAGATAATGATGCTGCGAATCTAGATGACATTACCTCGGGTTTCGAATCGGTGATGAATATATACAGAATTCCAGGAGCCCAAGTGGCCATCACCCGATTCAATAAAATTATTTATCTCGAATCCTTTGGTAAAGCAGATATTCAAAGTAATATCGAAGTAAATGAAAACTCTGTATTTAGAATAGCTGCAATCTCAAAACCCATAACCTTGACCGCTATTTCCAAGCTTGTTTCAGAAGGTAATTTACATTTAGATGACCTCATTTTTGGACAGGAATCGCTTTTAGGCACCACATATGGGGATCTTCCTTACGAAGACCAGGAAGAATCGATTACCCTTTACCATCTTATTGAACATATGGGTGGATTCTCGAATGATCCGAATGATATAATGTTCGATGACAATTCCCTCACCCACTCAGATTTGATAGCTAAAGTGTTGGATGAACGATCCTTGACCTATTCTCCAGGAACGCAATACGAGTATTCGAATTTTGGATACAGCCTTTTGGGAAGAATTATTGAAAAGGTTTCGGGCATGGCCTATGAAGACTATGTAAAAGAGATGATTTTGGCCCCGATGAATATAACTGGAATGAACATTAGTGGTAATACCAAGACTGATGCCTATGAAAACGAAGTCACCTATTATTCTAACTGGATGGATCCATATTCGATGAATGTCTCACGAATGGATTCCCATGGGGGATGGATTGCTTCGACCAAGGATTTAGCTTTATTTGCCATGAATTCAGACTTGGAGGCCTCTGTTCCTGATTTATTGGGGCCAGATGAAGGTTTAAGTTATTTACAAAGTGGCAACTGGAACCATAATGGTGCGTTACCAGGAAGTTTGACCGTTATGCAAGTCAATTATCCAATCTCGTACGTGGTATTGACGAACAAAGGTGAAAGCAATTTCCAGGAAGTTATTCAAGCAATTCGTACTTATATGAATGATAAAATCGGGAATAGACAAGTATGGCCAAATAATGATGTCGTAAATGACCTTTAAGACAAAAATCAAAAATTATTAATAAACACAATCAGAAAGTGCTATCCCCAAAACTTTCTTTCCTTAATGGAATAGGCTTCATTTAGAACATCGATCAACACTTTATTATCAATTTCATCCAAAGAGATATATCTAAGCGATTTCATCATTTTTCTTCCTGCCGTTGTCATTCTATCCAAATGCAATGTAAGATGGTTTGCATGCCAATCCCGATAACTATCGGGACAACATCTACATAATCCTTTGATTTGTTAAGGTAACAGAACGGCTTGTCATTTATATAATAAAACGGAATCCTGTATTTGTTTTTAAATCAACCAGGAATGGTAAGTTCAATCACGGATTGCAGGTGGAGCAAAATACCCCTAAATGGTTCAGGTTGATTCAATATGTATTCTTCAGCCGGATTCATAAAATTAAAGTTATGGATTCTTATTCGGAACGACACTTTTTTTACTAATTTGAGGTGTCAAATTAAAGAACCTAAACAAACCGAACAATATGAAAAAAATAGCATTAACCGTAGCCTTATTTTTTAGTCTTTCTTTTCTTTTTGCCCAATCACATTCACATCTCAGCAACCATGCATTTACCTATCCCAATATTGAGGGTTACGTGACCCTAAAGGCCGATTTGCACATACATACCGTTTTTTCAGATGGAAACGTCTGGCCTAGCATTCGTGTTCAAGAAGCATTACGTGAAAATCTGGATGCTATTTCCCTGACCGAGCATTTGGAATATCAACCCCATAAAGCTGACATACCCCATCCAGACAGAAATAGGGCATACCATGTGGCAATGGAGGAAGCCAAAGACCATGATCTATTAATTATCCCTGGTTCAGAAATAACACGTTCAGAACCTGTTGGCCATAGCAATGCCGTTTTTATAAATGATGCAAACAAATTAATGGCTACTGCCCCAGAAGTACCTTTTGAGGAAGCCAAAAAACAAAATGCCTTTGTCTTTTGGAACCACCCCGCATGGCACGCCCAAAGTCCAACCGGCAACCCTATATTGAGCGATTTTCAAAAAGAGCGAATCAAGAATGGGGAACTGCATGGTATTGAGGTCATTAATTCAGTGGACTATGCAGAAGAGTCCCTGGCACTTGCCCTGGAACACAATTTGACGATTATGGGTACTAGTGATATTCATGGCCTGATTGATTGGGACTATTTTGAAAAAGGGAATCATCGGCCCATAACCTTGGTTTTTGCGAAAGACAAGAGTTTGGAAAGTATGCATGAGGCCCTTTTTGCAGGGCGAACAGTAGCAGTTTACAATGACCTTTTGGTTGGGAAACCTGAATATTTAATACCCCTTTTAGAGGAGAGTATAACAATAGAAAGCGCAGAATACCTTTCAAATACGAATGTGTTGAAAGTGGAGTTAAAGAATATTTCAAGCAGTGACCTCCTTTTTGAAAACCAAATGGAGTTCAATTTTTATGATAGTTCGCCTGTTTTTGAAATTGAGGCTGGTAAGACAAAAACCCTGCATATTAAAACCATTGAAAAGTTAACTTCCGTTGAATTGAAACTTAAGGCTCTAGGTGCTTTTACCGCGCCTAAACAGCAACCGATTGTAGCATGGACGCTTATGGTCGAATAACATTTTGTACTCATAATGTCAATAAAAGGTACATACCAATATCTGTGTTTTTTGTTTTTTGTGCTAGCGTCCTGCGCCCAGGAAACAAAGAAGCCGAATGTGTTGTTCATCATTGCGGATGACTTGACAACAACGGCAGTTTCGGCTTACGGAAATCCGGAATGCCATACACCCAACATTGACAAACTTGCTTCAGAAGGGGTTCTATTTACGAGAACTTATAGTCAATATCCGGTTTGTGGGCCATCAAGGGCTTCATTCATGTCTGGGTATTACCCTAGCGCAACGACAACTTATGGCTATGTAAGTGGGCGTAAGAATATTGGTCCTAAAAGAAAAATGTGGTCGCAAGTGTTCAAAGACAATGGCTATTATACGGCACGTGTGAGCAAAATCTTCCATATGGGAGTGCCTATAGACATTGAAAAAGGCAGTAATGGCCAAGATGATGAGCAGTCCTGGACAGAACGTTTCAATAGTCAAGGACCAGAATGGAAAGCGCCTGGGGAAGGTGAATTGGTTCAAGGGAACCCTGATGGAACATTGCCTATAAAAGGAGGTAATGTAATGACCATTGTTAAGGCCGATGGAGATGATTTAGTCCATTCAGATGGCAAGACGGCTGAAAAAGCCAGTGAATTGATTAGAAAGCATAAAGATGAACCTTTCTTTTTGGCTGTGGGCTTTGTAAGGCCCCATGTGCCTTTTGTAGCACCAAAAGACTATTTTGAACCATTTCCCTACAACAAAATGAAGCTTCCAAAAAGAGTTGAAAATGACTGGGATGACATTCCGAAGCGTGGTATTAATTATGTGACCAGTGTCAATGGTCAAATGAATTCTGAGCAGGAAAAAAAGGCCATTGCCGCCTATTATGCCTCAGTTTCTTATATGGATATACAAGTCGGAAAGGTTCTAAACACTTTGAAAGAGGAAGGCTTGGAAGACAATACCATCGTCATTTTCACATCAGATCACGGGTTTCATTTGGGAGAGCATCAGTTTTGGATGAAGGTCAGTTTGCATGAAGAATCGGTAAAAGTACCTATGATTATAAAAGTCCCAGGTAAAAAACCCGAGGTATGCCATTCATTCACTGAGTTATTGGATCTATACCCTACTATTACTACATTGGCGGGATTGGAATTCCCAAAGCAAATACAAGGTAAATCCTTGGTCAAAATGTTGAATGATCCCAAGCATAAAGTTAGGGATATGGCGTTTTCAGTCTCTCAGGGAGGTAGATCTTTTTTATTGCGCAATGATG
>JAAETN010000258.1 GCA_024228355.1 Maribacter sp.
CTCCTCCTTCAAACCCAAAATTTGGACAACGAAGTTCTCAACCTCCTCTTGCTCCTGTGGTACGGAAAGGTGAAAAAAGTGATATTCCACCTCCACCTCCACCAAAATCTCCGCTTGAGCATGTCCAGGAAATGGCAAAAAAAGATGCTATTTTCATTTCTGGTGGTAAGGAAATTTCCTCCGATAAGGCAATAGAAATGTTCAAAAAGGACAAGAACCTGAATATAGGTATCCAGCGTTCAAAAGGCAAGCGCCCTATTGTTAGCATCTATGCCCGACCTATTGTCATAGAAAACTAAACAAAATCATAAATTCATTGCAAAAGCCTCATTTTTTGGGGCTTTTTTGTAACAAATCCTCCGAGTTGGCGTTCTAATAGTCTATATGAACCATCAACCTGCCTACGGCAGGCAAGTCAAAAAACGAACACTATGCTACAAAACTTTTTTATCCTCTGTTCAGGGGCCGACGCCACTTTGCTCAAAACTTGCTCGGAAGGCGAACAAAATAAATATGCCGGTATTGGCGCGACCGTTTTCTTTACCGCGGTCATGGCCTTTTTAGCAAGTGCCTATGCCCTATACACCGTATTTGACACCATTTATGCCGCAGTATTCTTTGGGCTAATTTGGGGATTATTAATATTTAACCTAGATCGCTTTATTGTTTCTACCATAAAAAAACGGGATAGTATTAGCAACGAACTTTTGCAGGCAACCCCTCGAATCATTTTAGCCGTTATCATTGCCGTGGTTATTTCCAAGCCCTTGGAAATGAAGATTTTTGAAAAGGAAATTAATCAAGTCCTCCTAGAGCAAAAAAACGAACTCACATTGGCCAATAAAGACCAAATTGCTTTACAATACACCCCGGTCATTGAAGAGTTGAATCAGGACATTGCTGCTTTGAAAACTGAAATCAATACTAAGGAAGCTGAAACCAACGCTCTATATGACACTTATATCACCGAGGCTGAGGGTACCCGAGGCACCATGCTTTTAGGGAAAGGACCCGTATATGCAGAGAAGCGTGAAAAACATGATGCAGCCTTGGCCGAACTTCAGGAACTAAAGAAGACCAATGCAGATAAAATTACCGCCATAGAAACCCAAATAGCGGGACTGCAATCCGAATATGCAATTTCGGTCAAGGATTCACAGCCCATCATTGATGGATTTGACGGACTCATGGCACGGATAAATGCTTTAGGAGAATTACCCTGGTTTCCTTCGTTCTTTATCTTTCTATTGTTTTTGGCCATCGAAACTTCACCCATCTTTGCCAAGTTAGTAGCGCCCAAAGGAGAGTACGATATTAAGCTTGAAGAAGAGGAAAGTGTTATAAAGACCTGGGTCGCCCAAAAAGTACAACAACGAAAAAACATTTTAGCTACCGATACGTCATTGAACAATAAAATCTATAGTGAAATTGAGGAAGAGGAAGCTGTTTATGCCCATAAGAAAAAGAAAGCTGAAGAGCTTCTTAAATTACAGGCCGACGCTTTTCATGATCTGCAGGTAAAGAGTTTATAACTGAAAGACACTACAAACCGATTTACTAGAAGAGAATTCCCTGATTAGGGCAGTAGCAGGCAACTACTGCACTATTTCCATCTTTCTTAATAAGAAGGAGGCATTCATATTTTGACAAATACCATTCTTTAGTTTAAAATCAAAATAGAGTTCGTCATTAATGATTTCAGCATCAAAATAATAGTTCTCCACTTGTGGTAAATCTTTAGCAACATCACATAAGCTAAGATCATGTGTGGCTATGATTCCCGTGGATTTAGAGGTCACCAACTTTTCAACGAATTTTCTAGAACCCTTAGCCTTGTCCGTACTATTTGTGCCCTTTAAGATCTCATCCAAGACAATAAAATAACGGTCGCTTTTAATTTCATCAACAATGAATTTTAAGCGTTTCAATTCAGAAAAGAAATAAGATTCATCATCTGTAAGTGAATCGGCTGTGCGCATACTCGTAATAAGCTTGATGGGAGAATAATCAGTTTTAGAAGCGCA
>JAAETN010000259.1 GCA_024228355.1 Maribacter sp.
CACTTTGAGTCCTTTTGTAAGAGAAAGATTGGCGCGCATTTCTACATAGAACGAACCTCTCATATGATTAGGGACGAGGACGGTAAACCTGTCCGTATTGAAGGAGTAATAAGGGATACTACTGAGCGAAGGAGGGAGGAAGGAGGACGTCAGAATAAAGCAAAAAAAAATCAAAGCAAAAATGACTGAATGAGTATAAAATAAAGATGCGAACAGATTTTATAGGAATCCAAATTGGTGGGATTGTACCCGTCCGGTGCCCATCCTTACCTTGATACGAAATTACCGGTTGGTTTACAATATTAATCAGTTACTGTCAAATCGAATATTAGGCGTAACTTTATGGATGAGGACACGATCTCCAAAACCGAGTTTATCGATATGGTTTTGAATTTCATGAGCAATTCCGGGGTTTTTTTCTATTATTTGATAAACAGGATGATCAATAAGGACAATGAAAAAGGGGTTTTCTTTGTCGAAATTAGCTCCTCGACCATGAGCACTGAATACAATAGACATCGTAATTTCAATGCGGTGATAAATGTTTTCCCAATTAGAAAGAAAAGGGTGAAGTATAAAACCATTTGGTAATTCCATTTTGCGAAAACCAAAAGCCAGGTCAGGATCTGTCCCCCCAACCAGGTCAATGTAAACGATTTTCTCTTTGTGGACAGTGGAAAGCCGTTCCATGTGTTCCTCGTGAATATGATGGTCTGGTATGTTAAGTTTGATACTTAATGTTTTAGAAAACAGCTTTGCATGTTCTTCGATTACTCTTTGAGGAAGATGGTTTAATATATTTCCAA
>JAAETN010000260.1 GCA_024228355.1 Maribacter sp.
AAAGTCATCATTCATTGCACTACCAAAAGCCTCATTGGCATCGGGTAGATTTTTGGTCAAAAATGGATTCTCATCATCTGCATTCATCTTCGATTGAAACTCGAAAGGAGAATCAAAGTCATCTAAATTATCAAATTTACCTAGTTGTCCAATGAACTTTAACCTAATAGTATCCAATCCCCCATTTCTGTGTTTGGCAACTATAAATTCTGCCTGACCCTGTGTGGGGGTGCGTTCTTCATCATCCCATTCATCAATTTTATAATACTCGGGCCTATAGATAAAGGAAACGATATCTGCATCTTGCTCAATCGCACCTGATTCCCTAAGGTCGGAAAGGATGGGTCGTTTACTACCACCGCGTGTTTCAACAGCCCTGGATAATTGGGAAAGCGCGATTACTGGAACATTCAATTCTTTGGCCAAGGCCTTTAAGTTTCTTGAAATTGTGGAGATTTCCTGTTCGCGGTTTCCACCTTTTTGACTTCCACCTGCTGTCATTAACTGTAAATAATCGATAATGACCATTTTTATACCATGTTGGGAGGCCAGTCTTCTTGCTTTTGCCCTTAAATCAAAGATTGACAAAGATGGCGAATCATCGATAAACAATGGTGCTTTTTCAAGTGTCTTTACTTTTACATTAAGCTGCTCCCACTCATGTTTTTCTAACCTACCAGTTCGCAACTTTTCAGAAGACAGTCCGGTTTCAGAGGATATTAATCTTGTAATCAGCTGCACTGAAGACATTTCCAACGAAAAAAATGCTACAGGTATATCTGAATTGACAGCAATATTTCTCGCCATGGACAAAGTCAAGGCTGTTTTACCCATACCAGGACGTGCTGCCACAATGACCAAATCACTGGGTTGCCAACCGGATGTTAGCCTATCTACTTTGTCAAAACCAGATGGAATTCCGCTTAGTCCTTCTTTATTAGCTATTTCCTCAATCCTTTTTTTTGCTTGAATTACCAGATTTTGAGCAGTTTCAGCTGAACGTTTTAAGTTACCTTGGGTAACATCGTATAACTTGGATTCGGCGTTGTCCAACAAATCAAAAACATCGGTACCATCATCATAGGCATCCTCGATTATTTCGTTGGAAATTTTAATAAGACTACGCTGTATAAATTTTTGAAGAATAATTCTGGCATGAAACTCGATATGTGCCGAAGAAGCCACTTTTTGAGTCAATTTAATCAAGTAAAAATCACCCCCAACCGCCTCAAGTCTGCCATCTTTCTTTAATTGGGCAGAAACGGTTAATAAATCGACTGGTTCCGAGGTTTCAAACAATTTAAAAATCGCTTCGTAAATATATTGATGTGCATCTTTGTAAAAGACATCGGGATGTAAGATATCTATTACTTCATCTACACCTTTCTTGTCTATCATCATGGCACCGAGCACAACTTCCTCTAAATCAACGGCTTGTGGAGGTATTTTACCTCTCTCAAGGTTGATGATAGTAGATTTATCAATCTTATGACCAATAAGTGGCTTGGGTTTTTCCATGAATACGAAAATATGCAATTAACCTTAAGTTAACATGAGTTCAACTAGTAACTATATCAACGGTTGATTAACAATTCACCTGTTGATAAGTTACAAAATCTGTTGATAACAGATTAAAAAAAAGGAATACATTAATTAAATTTTAACAACCTTGGCAATAACGCCAGTTAGCCATTAAATACTCCCATGTTTGCATATTTATCCATGCGAAGATCTACCAGCTCTTTTGGTGATAACTTTTCCAATTCCTGATAATGGGTAGTAATTTTATTTTTTACGATTTCGAAAGTCTTCTCACGATTTCTATGGGCACCTCCCGCAGGTTCACGAATAATTTCATCGATAAGTTTTAACTTTTTCATATCTGGCGCCGTTAGTTTGAGTGAATCGGCAGCCTGCTCTTTAAACTCCCAACTTCTCCATAAGATTGAGGAACACGACTCAGGTGATATAACCGAGTACCACGTGTTTTCCAACATCAATACTCGATCGCCAACACCAATGCCCAAAGCACCACCAGATGCTCCCTCGCCAATAATGGTTACGATAATGGGAACCTTTAGACGGGTCATTTCCAAAATGTTCCTTGCAATAGCCTCTCCTTGCCCGCGCTCCTCAGCCTCAATACCAGGATAGGCACCAGGAGTATCAATTAAACAGACAACAGGTATTCCAAATTTCTCGGCGGATTTCATAAGGCGCAATGCCTTTCTATAACCCTCAGGATTCGCCATTCCAAAATTACGATACTGTCTGGTTTTGGTATTATAACCTTTTTGTTGACCAATGAACATATAACTCTGGTCACCGATTTTACCTAAACCACCAATCATGGCTTTATCATCCTTTACATTACGATCACCATGCAATTCCAAGAAAGTATCCCCACAGATAGCATTGATATAATCCAGCGTGTATGGTCTATTGGGATGTCTTGAAAGCTGAACTCGTTGCCAAGCGCTAAGGTTTTTATAAATATCCTTACGTGCCTCTGCAAGTTTCTTTTCAATCTGCTTGCAAGTTTCACTAACATCAACATCGCTCTCTTCTCCGATGATCATACATTTATCCAACTGCTCTTCAAGCTCTTTTATGGGAAGTTCAAAATCCAAATATTCCATGAGATGGGTAGGTTTTGTTAGTTTGATTGGACAAATATAAAATAATATAGGGGAACCCTATCCCCAACACATTTTTTTTAGCAATCATTTGTTTCAAAACGCCATTGGCAATAACAGTAATGATAATTATTAATTCGCCTACAGCGAGTAGAAGATTCATGTTCTCTTCATCGATGAGCAAAAATAATGCATGTACGAAGCTTTTTGTACATAGTCTGTTTACCATTGATCAATGGTAAAACCATTAAATGTAGATGTAGGTAATTATTGAGTTTAACGCTTGGCATTCTGCAATAGATAAAAAGCTAAAATACCAAAAACCATATTAGGAATGATTACCGCCAATAAAGGAGAAAAACCTGCCTGTTCTGCCAAAGTACCAAATACCTTGTCAAAAAAGATATAGATAAAAGCAACCCCAATACCAAATGCCAGATTAACGCCCATACCACCACGCCTTTTAACCGACGATACAGCGACGGCAATTATTGTAAGGATAAAAGCTGTTAATGGCAAAGCCCATCTTCTATATTTCACAAGAACATAATTATTAATGTTAGAAGCCCCTTTCCTTCTTTGGTTGGCAATGAACTTGTTCAGTTCGAAAAGATTTTTGGTCTCGGCAATATAAGATACTGGAGTAAGATCGTCTATCTTAAAAGTAAACAGGGTGTCTAACCTATTCTTTATTTCTAGAATAGACGAATCACCAACGATCTTGCGTTTTCTATACTTGACCAGTCGATAAATACTATCCTTTTCGACCCAGCGAATTCTAGTGGCCGAAATTTTAAAATCCAAAGTATTGTCATCATTGAATCTTTCAAATGTGAACTGGTTTGCCTGTTGCCTTGCAGGGTCAAAGCTTTTTACATATATAAAATCATTCTCATTAAGCTGATTGAAAATATTACTCGTTATCCTATCTTTTTTTCCTTTTTTCAGGTATTCGAATTTAAACTCATTATATCCTTTACTGGCATTGGGTACGATAAACATCGCCATGACTAACATAGATAAGGCTACAAGCGCAGCTCCAATAAAATAAGGTCTTAGAAAGCGGTTATAGGAAACACCAGAACTTAATATGGCGACAATCTCGGTATTGCTCGCTAATTTTGAGGTAAAGAAAATAATTGACAAGAACAGGAAAATAGGAAAAAGCAAACTACCAATGTAAATCGTGAAATTCATATAATAGACAATGATTTCATTGGTCGGCGCATCATTGTCAATCATCTTGCCTATTTGTTCGGCTAGATTGGCCATTATCCCAATAGGTATAAACAGCAAGAGCATCACCGCAAAAGTGACTAAATACCTTTTAAGTATATATTTGTCTATTATACTCAATGTTATAACCTTTTATTCATCTGTTTAACCATTATATTCTTCCAATGGGTAAAATCCCCAACTAAGATATGTTTTCTTGCCTCGCGGACTAACCAAAGATAGAAGCCAAGATTATGAATGGTGGCTATTTGCTTACCCAAATATTCATTGGCCGCAAATAAATGTCTCAAATAAGCCTTTGAGTACTCGCGATCCACAAAGGTAGTTCCCATTTCATCTATGGCCGAAAAATCATCTTCCCACTTTTTATTTTTGATGTTTATGGTACCATGTGCCGTAAAAAGCATTCCATTCCGTGCATTTCTGGTTGGCATTACACAGTCGAACATATCTATTCCCAAAGCTATGTTTTCTAAAATATTTATTGGGGTGCCAACTCCCATCAAATACCTTGGTTTATCCTCTGGCAATATATCACAAACCACTTCTGTCATAGCGTACATCTCCTCTGCAGGTTCACCGACAGAAAGTCCGCCAATGGCGTTGCCTTCTGCTCCCGCATTGGCAATGTACTCAGCCGATTGTTGGCGTAGGTCCTTGTAAGTTGAACCCTGTACTATTGGGAAAAAGGATTGGGAGTAATCATACGTATATGGTGTTTTTTCAAGATGTGAGATGCAGCGATCTAACCACCTATGTGTCATATGCATAGAGTTCTTTGCATAATTATAATCACAAGGATATGGTGTGCATTCATCAAATGCCATAATAATATCTGCCCCGATTACCCTCTGGATTTCCATCACATTCTCCGGCGTGAACATATGCATGGAACCATCAATATGGGATTTGAATTTTACGCCCTCTTCCTTTATTTTTCTGTTTGCCGATAATGAATACACTTGGTAGCCACCACTATCGGTCAAAATATTCCGATCCCAGCCCATAAATCTATGTAACCCACCTGCTTGTTGAAGAATTTGGGTTTTTGGCCTAAGGAACAAATGGTAGGTATTACCTAGTATAATATCTGGGTTGATCTCCTCCTTTAACTCTTTTTGATGTACGCCTTTGACCGATGCAACGGTACCAACGGGCATAAAAATAGGGGTTTCAACAACCCCATGATCAGTAGCCATTTTACCTGCACGAGCTTTGCTTTGAGGATCTGTATGTTCTAAGGTAAATTGCAATTGTTAGATTAAAGTCGCAAATATAAACAACTGCCCTGCATAAAGTCCTTAACAAAAAAATAAAGTTTTGGATTCTACTGTAATAAATGATGAAAATTTAGACGCAGAATTTTTTCATAAAACTCAGTGATTTATAAAAGAAATAAATTGAGGTTCTATTATGAAAAACAGACAATAAAGTTATGCGGACATCGTTCTTTGAGTAGTGAGTCGAAAATAAAATGGTATCGTTTTTGATACCAAACGACATTAAAACAGACACATTATGAGAAAATCACTTTTAATGGCAGTTTTTGCCCTCATTGGCATTACTGCATTTGCACAGAAAGATTCTGGATTCGGAATAAAAGCCGGACTTAACTACAACCAAAATGGTGACTTGAGTTTTAAACAAGTACAATCTGCGGGTGAGGATTTGATCGCAGGCTCCGATGGTAAGGTTGGTTATCATGTTGGCTTTTATGGAAAATTGGATTTATCAAAAATCTATCTGAGACCAGAATTAATTTATACTAAAACAAAAAGTAGTTATGACGTTGAGGGAGGCACAAACGACTATGACATTTCCAAACTGGATCTTCCAGTTCTTTTAGGTTATAAAATCATTGGCCCACTGCATATATTCGCAGGGCCTGCTTTTCAATACACCCTGAAAAATGATTTAGAAGACGTGGAGCTCGACGATTTAAAAAATGATTTTTCCGTTGGCGCCCATTTTGGAGTTGGTGTAAACTTAGGAAACATAGGATTCGACGTACGATATGAAAGAGGTTTCTCTGAAAATGAAGCGGAGATTATTGGTGATAATATTGTCGACATTTCGGGTCGGGTAGATTCAAGGCCTTCGCAAATCATTTTTGGACTTTCATTAAAATTATGATCGTAATCAATTATAAATAAAAGGCCCAAACGGTACCGTTTGGGCCTTTTATTTATATCTTTTTCACTGAAGGAATTAACTATCATTATCTAAATGGTCTTTAATTCCGTCACCATCGGTATCCCTGAAAGTTACGTTCCCTTCTTCATCAACATCAATTTCATCACTGGTAGCTATACCATCACCATCATCATCTGCATCCAAGAAGTTTGCGAACAAAGTTCCAAAAATCTCCTTCTCCTGTTCTTCGTCAGTGTTATCATTATATAAATAACCATCCTTATCTTCATCTTCCATGATTGAAGGTATACCATCCCTATCATGATCCGTATCATTCATGGCAAATAAATCAATCTTAAAAATTAAAGGAGCATAAACTGGAATGCTTCCCCTAGAGACATTAAAATATCCTAATCCCGAAGGCAGCACCATAAATCCTATTCCGTAGTCTTCAACAGTAAAAGTCCCATCTGCATTTACAACTATTTCACCACCGGCCTTGAAGTTTGAGGTTGCCTCAGCAAAGCCTCTTGCCGCTCCCGGTGCTTGAATTTGAGCTAAATCAAACCATACTGGTGAACTTGTTGAGCCATCGAAAACCAAACTATTTAACAAGGAACCTTCATATCTAACGTATGTTGAGTCGGCAATCGAAGGACTAGGCCCACTACCCTCTTCTACCTCTAAATAGTAATATTTATGGTTAACAGTTTCAGATTCATCCAATCCGAATGCGTCAGAAGAGACCGAAACTTCCTTCCAGTCCATTTGATCAATAAGCGGAGTTTTATTTGCGTTATCCCCAGCAATGGTATCAAATTCTATTTTATAGTCAAAATCGGCCGGTGGGGAGTCAAATTCCTCATAATTATAGAAATGCGTTTGTAAAAATTCCTTTATTTCGGCATCATCCTCGGCAGCAGTCTCTGCTAATGATTGTGGTGGCACTTCAATAAAGTCATCTTCATCGTCATTTTTTTTGCAGGACCAAACGATCGCAATAAAAAGAAGCAGTATCAATAAATTTTTCATTTTCATCAAATAGCAATTAAAAGGCGCAAGATACAATTTTCCGTATTTTTGCAGAGCTCCTTAACAAAGATTTTTGATAGTTTATGCGTATTGATAAATACTTATGGCATACCCGTTATTTTAAAACACGTAATATTGCCTCAACAGCCTGTAAGAAAGGGCAAGTAAAAATTAACGATAAGGTAGTGAAATCGTCGAAGGAAGTTTATCCGATGGATAAAATTATTCTTCGTAAGAACCAGATAAACTACGAACTGATGGTTTTGGATATACCAAAAAACCGAATTGGAGCAAAATTGGTCGATATCTACCGAAAAGATACTACACCAAAAGAGGCCTTCGAGAATGAAGAATTATTGAAATATTCCAAGTCGTATTATCGCAAAAAAGGTTCGGGAAGACCCACCAAAAAAGACCGTAGGGAAATTGATGATTATTTAGATGATGAGGCTGAATAAAACGTTTTGGGATAACAAATATGCCAATGATAAATTGGGATGGGATATTGGTTATATCTCAACGCCCTTAAAAACATATATAGATCAATTATCAAATAAAAACTCAAAAATCCTCATTCCTGGTGCAGGTAATGGTTATGAGGTAGAATATCTTTTCAACAGGGGTTTTAGCAATATTCATGTAGTAGATATTGCACAACGACCTTTGGATAATCTAAAAAAGAGAATTCTTCTTTTCCCTAAAGATCAATTAATCCATACGGACTTTTTTAATCTACAGGAATCTGATTTTGATCTTATACTTGAACAAACTTTTTTTTGTGCGTTAAATCCAAGTTTACGAGAAACTTATGCTATTAAAATGAACAATTTGCTCCATAAAAATGGAAAAATTGTCGGTTTGTTCTTTGATTTCCCCCTGACTGGGAAGGGGCCACCCTTCGGTGGCGACATCAATGAATATAAAAAATTGTTTATTGAATATTTTAATATCAAAACATTGGAAAGGGCATATAATTCAATTAAACCTAGAAAAGGTAATGAACTGTTCTTTATCTTTGAAAAGTAAATCGAAAGACCAATGCAGAACAAAATACTATCGCATCAAAAGATACAACATAAAATTCGTCGCATAGCCTATCAGATATATGAGGCCAATGTAGCCGAAAAGGAAATTGTCATTGCTGGCATTGAAGGGGGTGGGCTAAAATTTGCAAAAAAAATTCAACGCATTTTAAGAAGTATAACCGAGGCCGATATTCTTCTTTGTAAAGTTAGCATGAACAAAAGTAATCCGTTGGAAAGCGAAGTAAAGACTTCTATGCCAATTGAGGATTACAAGAATAAGTCGGTAGTTTTAGTAGATGATGTACTAAATTCAGGTACAACCCTAATATATGGTGTGCACCATTTTCTTCAGACACCCCTTAAGCAATTGAAAACTGCTGTTTTAGTGAACAGAAATCATAAAAAATATCCTGTAAAAGCAGATTACAAGGGAATTTCGCTATCAACTTCACTTCAGGAACATGTTCATGTGAAATTTCAAGCAAAGAATGATACGGTCTATTTAGACTAATAGAGTTTCCATTTCTAAAACCAGTTCTTCCTTACTATTTTCATCACATAAAAGATTGTGATTAGCTCTGGAATAGAAATAACTTCTTTCAAACAAATGCTTACCAATAAATTCAGGTAATTCCTCATTGGGAATGTTTGAAATGAGCGGTCGATGTTCTTTCTCTGAAATCAATCTATTAATTAATCCGGCAATCGATACTTTCAAATAAAAAACGTTCGAGGTGGCTTCCAGAATAGCATTCATATTCTCACCGTAGCACGGCGTACCACCACCTGTCGATAAAACAAAATCATCTTTGGTATCCAAAATTTCATTTAAGTAATCAAATTCTTTTTTTCGAAAATAGATCTCTCCTTTAGATTCAAAGATCTTAGGGATTTTCATTTTCTCGGAGGACTCTATGTACTTGTCAAGATCAATGAACTCATAGTTCAAGTTGTCGGCAAGTAATTTACCGATTGTAGATTTTCCACTGCCCATATACCCAACCAATACTATTTTCACTTCTTTTTATTTATGTAAAAATGAACTAATTACAATTGATTTCAAAGAAAACCAAAATTTCTATAAAATTAGACTTGTGAAATAAATTAATGATCTTATATTTGCACCCGCCTACGCAACCTGTTTCGGTTGCTTCGACGGGCAAGCCTGTCTGC
>JAAETN010000261.1 GCA_024228355.1 Maribacter sp.
TACAAAGATAATAATTGTGAATTTGTTGTAGCTCTTGGTGGAGGTTCACCAATTGATGTTGGCAAAACAATTAAAGTTACTGCCGTACATGATGAACCACTTGAAAAACTTGATGATACAAAAGGTGGAGATAAATATATTGTTAATGAAATGCCTCCATTTTATGCAATACCAACTACGGCAGGAACTGGAAGTGAAGTTGGCAGAAGTAGTGTAATAACAGTTGAAGCAACTAATACAAAAACTATAATTTTTTCACCACAGATGATGCCGGATATTGCTATACTCGATCCGGAAATAACTCTATCACTTCCAAAGAAACTTACTGCTGCAACTGGAGTTGATGCTTTTGTTCATAATCTTGAGGCGTACATCATGGATGTTTTTCATCCATTTGCGGATGGATTAGCGAAAGAAGGAATTTACCGTTCATTTAAATTTTTACCAATTGCTGTTGAAGATGGAAACAATGTTGAAGCACGCGGCGAAATGCTAATGGCTTCTGCAATGGGTGCAACAGCTTTTCAAAAAGGATTAGGAATTAATCATTCAATAGCTCATGCTCTTAGTGTATTTTACGATACTCATCACGGACTTGCAAATGCAGCTGTACTTGTTGAAGTA
>JAAETN010000262.1 GCA_024228355.1 Maribacter sp.
GAAGAGCGGTGCCTAATGGAAATGGGGTATGCCGCAGGAGCAAAAAAAGTTGAAGTTCATTTATAAAGTACATATAACCAGTAAATTAAATGGGATGGCTTTTTCGCTACGCTACAAATCCACCCTTTATTTAGGGCGTTATATTTTTTGGAGCAAACTTTGAGCAATAAAACCTGTCCCAATTGCAGTAATGAAATCACCTTTTTATCAGTAGCTCTGGCAAGAAGCTCATCAAAAATAATTTGTTCATCATGTAGTTCAAGACTTTCATACAAATCATATCCATGGGTTCTAGCAACTCTGTGCTTAATACTTTATCTAACATTACTTAACAACTTGCCATTTTTTAAAGTATATACTGAACAGGATTTTGGTGGCTTCTTCCCATTCTTTTTTATTACATATGTTCTTATAGTTTGGCTACCATTTAGCCTAGTAATATCATTTAAGCTATGGAAAACAGGTGCGCTTTATCAAAACAAAATATAACCAGTACATGAAGTGGATAGCTTTTCCGTTGCACTCCAAAACTACAACTTATGTAAGGCGTTA
>JAAETN010000263.1 GCA_024228355.1 Maribacter sp.
TTCAAATCGTAGTTTTAACAGACTTTTACTTATTTCCCATGCGCGAAGCAAAAATTTTGGTGATTGACGATAATAAAAGCGTACTAAGTGCTTTGGAAATTCTGTTGCAATTTGAATACAGAACTGTCAAGACCATTTCGAATCCCAACCAGATATCATCCTTTCCTAATTTATCAGATTTTGATATTGTACTATTGGATATGAATTTTTCAGCTGGTTTAAATACAGGAAATGAAGGTTTGTTCTGGTTGCGGGAAATTCAGAAAAAGGCTCCACAAATCTCTGTTATTATGATGACTGCCTATGGGGCCATTGATCTGGCAGTTAAAGCTCTAAAGGAGGGTGCGGCTGATTTTGTTTTGAAACCATGGAACAACGATAAACTATTGGCAACGGTAAAATCGGCTCATGAGCTTCGCAAATCTAGAAAAGAAATAACCCAGTTAAAGCAAAAAGAGGATAGCTTAAAGAAAGTAATAAATCAGAATAAAAACTACATCATAGGTAATTCTAAAGCACTGAACTCCGTCCTCAATCTTGTTCGTAAGGTGGCTAGAACAGATGTTAATGTTTTGGTGACAGGTGAAAATGGAACAGGAAAGGAGCTTATTGCTCGGGAACTACACAGATTATCATCACGGAAAGATGAAGTTTTTATTACCGTGGATATGGGTTCTATTTCTGAAAACCTATTTGAAAGCGAACTCTTTGGGCATGTGAAAGGTTCTTTTACTGATGCTAAGGAAGATCGCGCAGGAAAATTTGAAGCTGCTAATGGGGGTACGCTTTTTTTAGATGAAATAGGCAATCTATCCTTGCAGACACAGGTCAAGTTACTTTCGGCTATTCAAAACAAAACTGTAGTTCGCGTAGGTTCGAACAAACAAATTCCAGTAGATATTCGGTTGATCTGCGCAACAAATGTGAACTTGGACAAAATGGTAACCGACGGGCTCTTTCGGGAAGATTTGCTTTACCGTATCAATACCATTCTTTTAGAGGTGCCTCCCTTACGAAAAAGGGAAGGTGATATTTTAGTATTGGCCGAGTTTTTCCTGAATAGATTTGTTACCAAGTATGGCAAACAGGGCCTTCGCATAAACCAAGGTGCACAAGAAAAATTAATGTCCTACCCATGGCCCGGAAATATTAGGGAATTACAACATACTATGGAACGGGCTGTAATACTATCTGAAACCAATATTCTAAAACCTACTGATTTTCCCATGAACATTAAAACACCGATATCATTGGAAACCGGTCCTGACACCTTAGAGGAAATGGAATTGCTTATGATAACCAATGCTTTGCAAAAGAACAAAGGAAACTACAGCGCTGCAGCCGAACAACTTGGTATTTCAAGGCAAACGCTTTATAACAAGATTAAAAAAAATAATACATAGTGGTTAGCAGACATATATATTTACAACTAGTTCTACGTATTGTTCTAATAACATTTACGTCCTTGGCCTTGGCATTTTTCTTTTTCAAAACACAATATTTGCCTTCCCTTTTTCTGTTGGTCATTTTAGTTTTGCAGACTATTTCACTAATTACCTATGTGAACCATACCAATCGAAAAATCGCGTATTTTTTCGATGCGATTAAGAACGAGGATTTTACATTGCGATTTCCTGAAAAATTGAGCGTAAAATCATTGGAAGAACTTAACCATAGTCTTAATATGTTGAATGGGTTGATACAGGACATCCATTTAAAAAAGCAAGCCCAGGAACAATATTATCAAGAAGTTATAAAACAGGCCGATATCGGCATAATGACCTTTAATAAAAAGGGGCATGTGCTCTTTGCCAATCCCAGGATTGAAGAATTGTTCAATCATCGTCCATTGAACCACATTAAACAGTTGGAACAAATTGACAAAAAACTCTATAATCTCTTTGCGGAATTGAAGCCTTTTGAACGAAAATTAGCACAATTGACCAATGAGAGGGAGAAGAAACAAATAGCATTGAAATCAACTTCCCTATTGTTAAACAAAGAAGATCTTTTATTGGTAGTCGCCCAAGACATTCATCAAGAACTGGATGAAAAGGAAACAGATTCATGGGTTCGTTTAATTCGCGTACTCACACATGAAATTATGAACACAATTACACCTATCACATCAATTTCGGAGTCCATTATCAAATATTTTAGGACCGAAGGTGGCGAACTCAAGGCCGATTTTAATGAAGAGCACATCCAAAATGCTATCAAGGGATTGGAAGTCATAAAGGATCAAGGAGGGGACTTGATGGAATTTGTACAGTCTTATAGAAGTTTCTTAAGCCTTCCACCACCGGACAAAGAGCTGGTTCCCGCCAAAAAACTGCTAGACAAAGTAAAAGTTTTGACAGAGCAGGAAAGTAAAAATGCCTTTTTGTCATTTGAAACAGTTGTAGTGCCTATAGACTTGGAACTTTTTATTGACGAAAAACAGATTTCGCATGTTTTGATCAATCTCTGTAAAAATGCCCTACAATCTTTATCTGAGACAGAGAACGCTAAAATTAGGGTCACGGCCGGAGTCAACGGTCAAAGGAAAAAATTCATGGAGGTAAGGGATAATGGCCCGGGGATTCCCGCAGAGCTAATCGATGATATATTCGTGCCTTTTTTCACAACCAAGAATTCAGGAACAGGGATAGGTCTTAGTCTTTCAAAGCAAATAATGCATTTGCACGGAGGGAGCATTGGTGTTACATCAAATAAAAATACAGTGTTTACCCTGATTTTTGAATAAGTAATTTGAACTTAAATATACAATATGGTTCAACCCAATTCCTTCCATGGATCCCAGAAGTGCTTTTCAAAATCAGTGATTTGATTATCCACAACATTGATGCCTTCACTTTCGAGAAGCTGTTGCATTAGATTCGTCCCGTCAAAATGATGCTTGCCTGTTAAAAGACCTATTTTGTTCACAACCCTATGTGCAGGTACTTCAGGCATATTATGGGCCCCATTCATGGCCCAACCTACCATTCTTGCACTTCTGGTAGCACCAAGGTATTTCGCAATTGCCCCATAAGACGTTACTCTACCATAAGGGATTAACTTGGCCACTGCATACACTTTTTGGAAAAAGTTTTTGTTTTCTTCTCGCATCAATCAAATATCCTATATATGGTTATGGTCAAAAGCACTAGCATTAATGCACTTAAAATATAATTTGAATTCTTTGAAAAGCGGTTCGTCTTGTTCTCTAATTTATTGAAATAAATGGTATACATATATAACACGGAAAAAGTACCACATCCCACTGCCAAAACAAACACAACTATATCCCATGCTTGAAATTTTATCCACCCGGAAGCATTCCACATTATATTAAGGCCACTGTAGTACGGAATGGTCAATAGATTTAAGGCGGCCAATAACATGCCTTTATAGAAGCTATTCCTTTTACTTATATTAACCGTTTTAACCACTTTCTTCTTGCTACTTCTCGCGGCCATAAAAAAATAAATTGCCAAAGCCGCAAAAACCAATACAGCTATTTTCAACAAAATCTCAACTACATCAGGATTCTTATGCAAATACTTGGAAATGTAAACAGCAATAATGGCTTGGAGCATTATCATGGTGGAAACTCCAAGACTGAAAATTATACCATTTGGCTTACCTTTTTCAACACTCGTCTTTGCAGCATTCATGTTCAATAGTCCGGGAGGTACTGTGGCCATAAACGCAGCAGAAAAGGTTGCAAAGAAAAGTATAAGGAGGTGTTCCATTTATTAGTTTACCCTAAACTTTATATAAGTGATTGGTTTTCCTTTTTCAAGATACTGTTTTTCATAGAAAGTTTGAATTTCCAAGACTTCTTTTGGGCTTCCCTCATTTTTATACACATCATGATTTGCGTATAAAACTTCACGTCTACTACCATGTAATAGCCCCAAAGTATATCCATGCATGAATTCACTATCGGTCTTTAAATGGATCAATCCCTTATCAACTAAAATTCGGTCATATTTTTTAAGGAAAACCTCATTGGTCATTCTATGCTTTGTTCGTTTGTATTTTATTTGTGGATCTGGGAAAGTAATCCAGATCTCAGCAATTTCATTTTCATCAAAAATCTGATCTATTAATTCTATTTGTGTCCTCAAAAAGGCAACGTTGGCCATATTCTCTTCTAAAGCCGTTTTAGCGCCCCTCCATAAGCGGGCTCCCTTAATATCAAGGCCAATATAATTCTTATTGGCATCCATTTTGGCAAGTCCCAAAGTATACTCTCCTTTACCGCAGCCCAATTCCAATACAATGGGATTGTCATTTCCAAAGTGGTCGTTCCAGTTACCTTTTAAAGAAAATGAACCTTCGGCAATTTCTTGTCTATTAGGCTGCACTACATTTTTGAATGTGGCATTTTCCTTAAACCTTTTAAGCTTGTTTTTGCTCCCCACTGCATTCTATATTGGATTCTGTGGTAAATCTAATGAAATCCTAATTGGTGAGAATAAACTGTTCCTTGTTTTGGGCATTGGTTTTTTCCAAGGTAAATGAAAATTCAGACCCAACCCCTTCTGCGCTTTCAACATAGATTTTTTCGTCATGTGCTTCTATAATATGTTTAACTATTGATAGCCCTAATCCAGAACCACCTTCATCGCGACTACCACTTTTATCTACCCTGTAAAAACGTTCAAATAATCGCGGAATATGTTGCTCTGATATACCTTCCCCATTGTCCGTTATCCGCACGATTACCTTATTCTTTATCAAATTTTCAACACTTACCTCAGTGGTACCATCTTCTTGGCCATATTTTATGGAATTGACCAATAAATTGGTCAAAACCTGCTGTATTTTATCACGGTCGGCATGCACGAAAATAGAATCTTTATAATCCATGTCAAAAGTCAATGCAATTTTCTTTTTGGTAGATTTCATTTCGAGTAGTTCAAAGACATTCCTAATAAGTTCAATGATGTCAAAATCTACCATTTCTACGTTTAAATCACCAACTTCAAGTTTTGTAATCATATCCAAATCACGGACAATATAGATTAAGCGTTCAACACCTTTTTTGGCCCTTTGCAGATACTTTTTACGTACATTTTTATCTTCCAATGCGCCATCTAATAAGGTTAAAATATATCCTTGCACGGTAAAAAGGGGTGTTTTTAATTCATGTGAAATATTTCCTAGAAAATCCTTTCTGTATTCCTCTCTAATTTTTAGGGTGTCAATTTCTATCTTCTTGTCGTGGGCAAATTTTTCAATTTCCTCAGTAAGCGTTTTCATATCTGTCGTAATAGGTCCCGAGGTTATGCCAGAAGATTCTAAAAGGGCCACATCATCATATATTTTCTTGATCCTACGATAAATAAAATTCTCAATTCGAATTTGAAGAACTATAAATGAAATTGCAAAAGTAGGTGTAGCAAAAAAAACGATCAAGAGCCAATTAATAGCATTGAAATACCACAATAGGAA
>JAAETN010000264.1 GCA_024228355.1 Maribacter sp.
CTGCCGCCTCAGCACTCTGGATATAAGCTTCCAGAGCCTTTTCGACATTTCCGAGAAGTATATGCGCACTCCCCTTTCTCAGGTAACCGGAATGCAGAAAAGTGTTGTTTCATTGGCGCATTGAAAGTTCGATGAGCTCCTATGCGAATTTTAAGGAGGCATCAATGTCATTCCGCTGGTTAAAGGAAATATCACGAAGTAATTCTAATTTTTCGACGCCATCAAGCCGATTTTCAATATATAAATATATTAATCAGGCTATCAGCAATCTTTTGATCCTGTGAGACAACAACCTGCATGAATAGGCAATAAAAGCCTATGAATATGACATAGGCTTGTTTTCGATTAAGTATCATCATATCGTCTATCAGTTGTTTACACTAATACGAGGATCGATTTTGAAATTTGGACCAGTACCATTCACTTTGAAGAATATTGTATAAGTTTCATCCTCGCCACCAGTACCAGCTTGCACCGTACCGGTAACTGTTTCTGGGTTACCACTACCTTGTAAAATACCATTCCCTCCAAATACATTTGAACTACCCGGAACATTTTCTTTTTTTACCTGAGTTATATCAATGATATTTGAAGATGCAGGAGTCGTTTCTCCTCGCCAAATAACCTCATCACCGACATTTACGGAAATTGAAAAATTTTCATTTGTGGTTTGCGACTTATCCTGTCCAAAACTACAATAATCATCGACCGTTCGTGGAGTAAGGGATGTTGCATTAGCTGCGTCAACGTAAAGAGTAATTGTAGGCACCAATTTCCAAAGAAATCCATTAGGGTTATACGCCGGATTTCCATTGTCATCGGTAGGTGAATATTGCCAAACTTTTTTATCGCTTGGTACTGTACCCCAACTTCCTGCTAATAAGCCAAAACCACTAACTTTATTTCTAATATTTCCTTGATCGTCAATACTCCAAAGAAATCCATCAGGATCATAATTAGCATTCGTATTGCCATCAGTAAGAGCGTACTGCCATACATGTTTATCGCTAGGTACTTTACCCCAACTTCCGGCCAAAAGTTCAAATCCACTTACCTTATTAATTATTCTATTGAATCCATTATTATCAGGAATAATCTGCCATAAGAATCCATCTGGATCATAGTTGATATTCGTGTCGCCATCAGTTAATGCGTACTGCCATACAAGTTTATCGCTAGGTACTTTACCCCAACTTCCGGCCAATAAGAACATGCCACTAACTTGGTTTTGAATTCTGTAATAACTTGTTTGATCAATCATGGTAAGTATTAGTTTAGTTAATAATAATTTATAGCAATAAATATAGGACAGTCAGAAAAACAATGAAATTGACGTAGGACGAATCAATATAAATAGTGTCCGAATCGTCTTAATTATTTACCTAATAAATTTTGGAAGTTAAATCCTTTATGTCATTCACAAAATACATCTTCATCATACCTCGGTTTTTTACTTGGATTTCCCCACGATACTCACAATCGGCCTCTTCTTTGATCAACACATAGGTATTTTCTGAAATATTGATCTTGCCTGGTTGTGACATGGACTCCATACGGGAGGCTACGTTAACGGCATCGCCCCAAATATCATAGGCAAATTTCTTGGTACCCACTACCCCGGCCACAACAGGCCCTGTATTAATCCCGATACGTATGTCAAAAGTCAGATCCTTGGCATCTTTATCTTTTTTAGCCTCCTCGACACAGGATGCAATTTCAAAAGCTGCCGTTACCATTCTATGCGCATGGTCTTTGGTGTTATCATGCAATCCCCCAGCGCACATATAGGCATCGCCAATGGTCTTTATTTTTTCAAGACCATACTTTTCGATGATGGCATCGAATTTTGAAAAGTAAAAGCTTATGGTCTCTACCAAGGCCTCCGGTGATAGCTTTTCCGAATAACTGGTAAAACCTTTAAAGTCTGTAAACAGCACGGTTACAGCATCATATTTTTTGGCTTTCACCGCGCCATTTGCCTTTAATTCGGCGGCGGTTTCCTCAGGTAGGATATTGAGTAAAAGGTTGTCAGAACGATCGCGTTCTTCCTCAATGATCTGCTTTGTTTTTCGAATGAAGGTATTGCGTCGAAACAAACCAATGGCCAAGATTCCGATCAAGAATAGGACAATGCCGGTTCCTATGGCTATATTACGCTGGTTTTTTTCCCGTTGTTCTGCCAGATCTACTTCAATCTCTTTTTGGGAAATCTCAAAATTATTACGTAAAGCTGCGGCTTTCTGAACATTTTCTAAGTTGACCACGCTGTCCCTATACGTAATATAGTCTTTGTAATATTTAAAGGATGCTACTTGGTCGCCAATTTCCTCATATAGCTCTGAAAGTTTTAGGTTGGCATCACTAATCTGTTCTTTTAGACCATATTGTTCTGCAAGGGTTAGACTTCTTTTTGCATAATCGATTGCGGTTTTCCACTCTCCTTTTGACACATAAATATCGGACATATAAGTCAGGTAGACGGCAATAGGATAATAATCCTGAAGTTCCTCGAGTATGGTTATTGCTTCATTGATATTCGCTTCCGCCAATTCATCTTTTCCTTGTTTGGCGAATACCATCCCTAAATTGCCCTTGTTGTATGCTTTACCAACCTGATAATCTCGTTTCTCATAAATAATGCCCGATTCTTGGAAATATTCGAGGGCCTTATCAAAGTTTTCAAAATTGAAATAGGCATCGCCCGCATTCAAAAGTGCAGCGGCCAAGGCGATGGAATCATTGGAGGTTCGAAGAATGGCAATGGCCTTGTTGTAATATGTCTCGGCGTTTTTCGTGTTGCCCATCACCACATAAACATCGGCGATAGACATGTTCGCCGTGCCCTGACCTTCTAAATAATCCGCCTGAACAGCCGCCTCTGCACTTTGGATATAAGCTTCTAGAGCCTTTTCGACGTTTCCGAGAAGTATGTGTGCACCCCCTTTTCTCAGGTAGCCAGAATACAGAAAAGTATTGTTTCCCTGACGCATTGAAAGTTCGATGAGCTCCTCGGCGAATTTTAAGGAAGCATCAATATCATTCCTCTGGTTAAAGGATAAATCACGAAGTAGTTCTAGTTTTTCGATGCCTACAAGTCGATTTTCCTCATATATTTTAATCAGGCTATCGGCAATTTTTTGATCCTGTGAGATAACAACCTGGGTAAACAAACAATAGAGGCCTATGAAAACAATATAGGCCTGTCTTCGATTAAGGACCATCATAAAGTCAATCAGTTGTTTACACTAATACGTGGATCAATGGTAAAACTTCTAGGGTCAAGAGGTTCGGCAGTTACCCGTGTCCATAAATTGGATTGGTAACTACTCATATAAACAACTTGTGCAGCGGAGAAAACTACTGGTCCTCTAGAATTATTACCCGCAATACCCTGAATTATAAAAGGTGCATTAGCAACGCTCTGCCAGGTATTGTTAGCATAACTATTCATATAAGCTACCTTTGAATCAGCGTAAACAATAGGACCCTGGGCATTATTACCTGCAATGCCTTGAATTGTAAAAGGAGCAGGTGTTACCGTGTGCCATGCATTGTTTGCATAACTATTCATATAGGCAACCCGTGTACCAGAATATATAACGGGTCCGTTGGCATTATTACCAGCAATGCCTTCAATTTTGAATGGTGCAATAGCAACCACATTCCATGTATTGGCTGCATAACTATTCATATAGGCTACCTGCGTGCCAGAGTAAACAATTGGTCCATTGGAATTATTACCAGCAATACCCTCAATTACAAAAGGAGCTGGAGCAACTTCATGCCATACGTTTTCCGCATACCTGTTCATATAAGCAACCCTAGATCCTGAGTAAACAATAGGGCCATGGGCATTATTACCGGCAATGCCCTCAATTTCGAAAGGGGCATTGGCAATGCTATTCCAAACATTGTTTTGATAGTTATTCATATACACCACTTGCGTACCCACAAAAATTATAGGACCATTCTCGTTATTACCAGCAATGCCTTCGTACCCGTTCAGCCCTATAGTAATACTGTAACTTTCCTCGGTACCTGGGACGATGGAATTATCGTTCTTAATTTTTGCTTTAAATTTATTATGACCATTACCACGACCAATCTGCTTCATTATTGAAGAACCACCTTCCTTTTTAACATTTTCAATATATATCGGGGTGGTACCATTTTTTGCGACTGCGGTCCATGTAATTTTCTGATTTTTATCAACCAATGAAACGTAATTGGCTGGATCTCCTGGGATTTCCGTATCTCCCCAATCATCCGAGAATACGACAGCAGAATTTTTATTTGACTCTGTAATAGTGTCCGTATCTACTGTTAAAGTAACATTTGTGTCCTTTTTTACTAATTGTTCTGTTCCCATTTTCTAGATGTTTAAGTTAATTGCTACTCATCATTTTTAGAAACTAAATCTACTAAAATTAATAAGGTCAATAATACTACGTAGGACGAAACCCTTCATTTATTGTCCGAA
>JAAETN010000265.1 GCA_024228355.1 Maribacter sp.
ATTCTGACCAAACCAAAGACGGAATTATGTTTGCCAATGTTCCCATAAAAAGAATTAAAGTTTTCTATCCAATAATTGGAGACTTATTAGGTTGGTTATGTCTAATTTTATTATTCGTCTTTGTTGGTTCGGTATTCATAAAAAAATAGATTCTAAACAATTTTTGGGGAAAGATTTGATTACCTAATTTTAATCTTGGCAAGTGACCTATTTTAATTATCATCTAAATACCAAAAATGAAATCAAATATTCTTCTTTTATTGTCAATTTTATGTATTCAATGTCAAAGTAAAGAAAAGAATAAGGTCTTTGTTCCGGAGCAATCAAATAATTTCATCCGGGTGTATAAACCTGCTGGGGATAATTTTTTTGGCCCGGACACCAAATACTTAAAAGAGGGGCAATGGTATGATGAGTGGGTACCCAATGACCATACGTTCGTTAAGGATGAAGCGGGCAAATGGCATATTTTTGGAATTACACACCCTTTGGTAGAGTCAGATCCTCTAAATGATGGTATTCACGATGGTGAGTATGCCTCTTTTCATGCCGTGTCAATGGCCACAAATTTTAAGGAAGCTCTTGAGGAACATCATTTTTCTGATTTGCCCAAGGTACTCCCACCCAAAGAGCGGCCAGGAGAAATTTTGGCCAATCATGCTCCTTACATAATTAAGAAAGACGGACTTTATCAAATGGTCTACGGGCACAGCCCCATTCGGTTGGCAGTATCTAAAGATCTGATGAAATGGGAACCTAAAGGAAATTTATTCTCGGAAGTTGAGGGGGAACGTGATACCGCTTTGTTATTCAATGATGCTCGAGATCCAAACTTATTATTTCATGAAGGAAAGTATTATATGGTGTACTGTTCTAGCAAGAGTGTGGGCTTAAGGGAATCGACCGATCTAATAAATTGGAGCGAACCAAAAACCATATTTAAGACTAAGACTTTTGATCCAGAATCACCTTCACTGATTTATTATAAAAGTTCTTTTTACCTCTTTGTCTGTTCATGGGATGGTAATTGGGACCAAAAAGAGATCGTTGGGGCATACCAACATAAAACCTATGTATTAAATTCCAGGGATCCTTTTGACTTTGGAACAGATAGTGAAAAGCAAATTACTACTCTAAATTCCCATGCACCAGAAATTTTCCAAGATGAAGAAGGGGATTGGTATATCTCAAGCGTGGAATGGCCTCAGAGGGGTGTAAGCGTTGATAAGCTTGAATGGACACTAAAGTAGTAGCAACAAAAGGGATGATTAAATGAGATTTTATCAGACTAATTCCCTTATATACTTCGTATCAAGATAAAAGGTACCAAAGGGTAGGAGTGAAGCCACAAACAAAATAACAAATCGCTTTGTACCCCATTTACGTTCTAGGGTCAAAACAACCGCAAGTATTAGGTATAAAATGAATAGGAAACCATGAGCATAGCCTATATACTTATTCGGTTGACCAAGTTCGGTCAAGTATTTTAGGGGCATGCTAATAGCGAAAAGCATTAGATAGGAAATACCTTCAATAATTGCCGTATACCTGAAAGTTTTGAGCATAATTCTTCTGTTCTAGGTGAAGAGTATTAGAAAGACAATTGGAAAAAGGAGCCCGGCCAAAGCAAGTTTCCAACCTCTTTGTTTAAAGCTGTTCTTTCCTTTGGTAATTAACATTCCCGTTATCGCAATGGCCAACATGGCGATTCCAAAAATATCGGAATACCAAATCCAGAATTTATTGGTGGTTTTATGCAAAAACATGGTATGCCCTAAAAAAGGCACTTTACGCTTATATTCAATGATGCCTTTTCCAGTGGTGATATCGGCATCCAGGATTACATTATCATTATAGAAAATCCTCAAGTCATTTTCTCGAATTCGGTGACTGTCGTATACATCGGCCAATTCCCATTGTGCAGATAGTTCTTTAATGTACTCTTGTGAATCTAATTGAGCAACGTCTGACGGAACATCAAATTCAACCTCCTTGGTCTCATAACTATAATCCATTGGATACCAATCCTGACGATGGTTTAGAATGATTCCTGAAAAAGAAAATGCGAGAATAAGGCCCAAGTAAAAATATGCAATATCCCTGTGGATATTCCTGTTTGTCAAATTCATACGCTTATAAGTGGATTACCTCGTCATAGGCATCGGCAACAGCTTCCATAACTGCCTCACTCATGGTCGGATGAGGGTGTACAGCTTTTAGGATTTCGTGCCCCGTAGTTTCCAATTTACGGGCAACCACAGCTTCAGCGATCATATCGGTTACTCCAGCACCGATCATATGGCAACCTAGCCACTCCCCATATTTGGCATCGAATATCACTTTTACGAATCCGTCCGCGTTACCAGCCGCTTTTGCTTTACCGCTTGCGGAGAACGGAAATTTACCCACCTTGATATCGTGACCTGCATCTCTGGCCTGTTGTTCGGTAAGTCCTACAGAAGCAATTTCAGGAGTGCAATACGTACAGCCTGGAATATTGCCATAGTCCAAGGCCTCTACCTGCATTCCTGCGATTTTTTCAACACAAAGAATACCTTCTGCGGAGGCAACATGTGCCAAAGCCTGACCTGGAGTTACGTCACCAATGGCATAATACCCAGGTATATTGGTTTGGTAATAATCATTTACCAAAATCTTATCACGATCCGTGGCAATACCCACATTTTCAAGACCTATATTTTCAATGTTCGTTTTGATCCCTACTGCGGAAAGTACAATATCAGCTTCCAAGATTTCTTCTCCTTTGGCAGTTTTCACTGTTGCCTTAACTCCATCGCCGGAAGTATCAACAGCAGTAACTTCTGCCGATGTTTTAATTTTAACTCCCATTTTTTTGAAGTTACGCTCCAATTGTTTAGAAACGTCAACATCTTCAACAGGAACAACATTGGGTAAAAACTCTACCACGGTAACTTCGGTACCCATGGCCTTATAGAAATAGGCAAATTCAATGCCTATGGCACCACTACCTACAACAATCATTTTTTTAGGTTGATGATCTAAGGTCATTGCCTCACGGTAACCAATGATTTTTTTACCATCTTGCGGTAAACTAGGCAATTCCCTACTGCGTGCACCGGTTGCTATGATTATATGATCAGCGCTATACTCGGTTTCTTTACCTTCAGCGTCCTTTACCGAAAGTTTTTTTCCTGATTTTAAGGTGCCATAACCATTAATGACTTCTATCTTATTTTTTTTCATCAAGAATTGAACACCCTTACTCATGCCATCAGCAACATTTCGGCTTCTCTTGACTACAGCATCAAAATCTTTGTCCACACCATCAGCTTTAAGACCATAATCACCGGCATGTTGTAAGTATTCAAAAACCTGAGCGGATTTCAATAATGCTTTGGTCGGTATACAACCCCAATTAAGGCATACCCCACCAAGATTTTCTTTTTCAACAATTGCAGTTTTCAATCCAAGTTGAGATGCACGGATTGCTGTAACATATCCTCCTGGACCGCTCCCCAACACAATAACATCAAAATTGCTCATATTTTTGTTCTTTGATTTTTAATCCCGATAGCCATCGGGAGGGCAAAAATACAAAACCTAATGGTAGTATTTCAAAATTGCATTTTAAAATAACAAATTGCGCTGCCGATGATAAATTGGTTGAATAACCAATTCAAAAAAGAAATTATTTATTGAATTTTTCCTTGTTAAAGACCTCTGATTGACCTTTGGGTATAGATAAAGAAATCCAGTTTTCACCTTTTATCATCTTACCCAAAAGTACTATTTGCCCAACGTGACTCGCGTAATGGACCAATTGACGATTAACCGCTTCTAAAATCGTATGGTCTTCATCACGGATTTTGATACGGCTATTGAAATTCTTCGTATTCAAAGAAGCAAGCACATCAAAAAGGCATTGCCAGCCTTTTTCCCATGCAGCTATCATTTTGGTTTTTGTAGTA
>JAAETN010000266.1 GCA_024228355.1 Maribacter sp.
ATTCGTCGAAATCCTCGGATTTGTATACAATTGATGCTCCAGCACCCCCTAAGGTATAGGAGGCACGTATTACAAGGGGAAAACCGAATTCCTGGGCTATCTCCTTGCCCTTCAAGAATGATGTAGCCGTAGCCTGTGGTGCCATCCCAACACCAATCTTGAGCATTAACTCACGAAATTTTTCCCTGTCCTCAGTAATATTTATGGCATCTATATCAACTCCGATAATTTCAACATCAAAATCTTCCCAAATTCCCTTTTCATCAGCCTCAATACAAAGGTTCAAGGCAGTCTGGCCACCCATAGTGGGTAAAACTGCATCAATCTGTGGGTGTTCTTTTAAAATCTCTATGATAGATTTTGTAGTCAATGGTTTTAAATACACATGATCCGCCATTGTAGGGTCAGTCATGATCGTGGCAGGGTTGCTGTTAATCAATATGGTCTCAATACCATCTTCCCTCAAACTGCGCAATGCTTGGGATCCTGAATAATCGAACTCACAGGCCTGCCCTATTATAATTGGTCCTGACCCTATGATCAATATTGACTTTAATTCTTTTCTTCTTGGCATGCTCTCCGTTATTTATATACTACTACAAGGACAAAAAAAAGGTGCTACTTTTAGAAAAGTAACACCTTAATATTTTATAAAAATTTCAATCATTATTTTTTGTGTCTCAGCTCAGAGGATACAGATAGTTTTTTTCTTCCCTTTGCTCTTCTTCTAGAAAGAACTTTTCTACCATTAACGGTTGCCATGCGCTCTCTAAAGCCATGCTTGTTCTTTCTTTTTCTCTTTGATGGCTGATACGTTCTTTTCATCCTCGGACTTAATTTATAATACTAATGTTGTACTTTTAAATTTTGCCAATACCTCTGCAAAATCTGGGCGCAAATATACAAAGAGTTTTCGC
This sequence comes from Maribacter sp., assembly GCA_024228355.1. GTDB lineage: Bacteria > Bacteroidota > Bacteroidia > Flavobacteriales > Flavobacteriaceae > Maribacter_A. The sequence goes on from JAAETN010000266.1 coordinate 918, forward strand.
TTTGACAAACCTAATCAAAAAAATAATTTTTTTATACTGACATACCAGCTACAGGTAGGTTTTTATTACTTTTGCCACTCAAATGCTTAATGTCAGTTTAAGCCACAATTACCCACGAAAAATAGAAAAACAACATGTTCAATAAGAATATTAAACTCGTAATTGCCGGATTGATAATTGCATACGCTATTTACCAATTTGTTGAAGGTAACATTGGTAATGGTATATTCTTGATCTTATTCTCACTGATATTCATATTCCTTTATTTTAGGAATGAATTAATATTACTCGCCTTTCTAAGAATGCGAAAGCAAGATATGGAAGGAACACAAAAGTGGCTGGATAGGATAAAAAATCCTGAAGCAGCCTTAATTAAGAAACAACAAGGATATTATAATTATCTACACGGAATTCTTCATTCACAAAAGAACTTGACCCAAGCTGAGAAATTTTTCAGAAAAGCATTGAAACTTGGTTTAACTATGGATTATGACATAGCGATGGCCAAATTGAGTTTAGCTGGGATAGCAATGCAAAAACGCCGTAAAAGGGAAGCAACCATGTTACTGCGTGAAGCTAAAAAATTGGATAAGAACAATATGCTTACTGATCAAATCAAAATGATGCAGCAGCAAATGAAGAAAATTTGATTTTCTTATTTAACTACTTTATAATACCCCTTATTAGGTATTTCAATGGTATATTTTTTCCTTGAAGCATTGTTCAAGTGTGGTTCCCTAAGCCAAGGATTATGCCTCTTTAAGATTTTATAGTTGATTTCATACTCACTGGCGAAATCTGCAAAGCTACTAATTGGCGTATCAATCTCGATCTTGAATGTAGGTACAGCGTTGTACATATCTTTCTTATCAATCTCAAATCCATATTTGTCTGGATTTGAGAGAATCTCCTTTATGGCCATTATACGAAACACATACCTTCCCGTTTCCTGTCCCAACAAAAGATCATAGTAATCATCAACTTTTTGAATACCCATAAATTTGCTGATTGCCCCAGGTCCTGCGTTATAAGCCGCGGCCGTTAAGGTCCAACTACCATATTTATTCTTCCATTTATTTAAATAATCACAAGCAACTTGTGTTGATTTTTCAAGATGGTAACGCTCATCAACATTTGAATTGATCTCGAGTCCATATTCCCTGCCTGTTCCTTTCATTATCTGCCAAAAGCCAGTTGCCCCTGCATGGGAAACCACATTGGTCAAGGCACTTTCGGCCACGGCCAAGTATTTAAAATCATCAGGAATCCCGTTCTTGGCTAAAATTGGTTCTATGATTGGGAAGTATTTATTCGCCCTTTTCATTAATAAAAGTGCGTTGGACTGCCAGTAGGTGTTAACCAAAAACTCCCTATCTACCCGTTCCATGATTTCCGGATCATCTTGAGGTACGATCTCATCTGCAAAATTTAAATTGGCCGGAATGTCAATTGCCGAAATCCGATAGGTGTCAGAGACACTTTTATCTTCATCATTTTCTGCCACATCCTGAACATCGGGAGATGCAGAATCAGTGCTATTTTGAACTGCAAAAATGAGGGTTGTTACCACAAAAAAAACTCCCAATAGCATTAAGATATTCTTTAAAATCTTCATAATTCTTAGTTAGCTTTGTACTCAAAGGTATTACTACAACTCCTTTATTCCAAAATAATTGTAGGCAAGTGCTCATTAAACCATCGGGCACGATGAATAATCATAGTATGTGTGCCATTTTTGACAGGGATACAATTCTTAATATGATTAATCGGAAAAACCACATCTTTGTCCCCATGAATATGAACCAGGTTCTCTGGAAATTGGGTCTGTTTCCAATTAACAATTTGGTCAATAGACCAATCAATGTAATACTTATCCCTTATAGACAAATATTGTTCGTATAGTTCAAGGCGTTTATTTACAACCTCACCAAAAGCATATTTCGCCAATAACTCAACATTATTGACCAATCCTGTGGGCAATAGTTTATGCACTTTGGTATACTTGGCAAAAATCATTCTTTTGGGCAATTCAACAGTTTGTTTAACGCTTGAGACAACAATGACTTTTTTAACAGGAATGATCTTGGCAATTTCCTGTACCAGAATGCCGCCAAAAGAAACCCCTACCAAAACAGGAGTTTCATGTTTAATATTTTTTGTCATTTTCTCGGCATAAGCAGTGAGCGACATATTTTTGTTTGGCACAAACCACTCTAGCATGTGCAATTCAAAACGCTCTTTAGGCAAATGAATATTTTCAAATATCGATGAATTGGCCGCCATACCCGGCATAAAGTAAACCTGTATTTTTTCTTGGTTCATGTATGTTGGAATTACGAATTTCTTAGGAAACTCGTATTTTTTTTATTACTTTTGTATTCTGTTTTGAAATAACCCTAACATTTTTCAAAACTAAAGTAAAAGTATAAAATTGCGGTAAGAGAACATCGTGATTTTTTTGTCTAGACCAATTTTAAAATCTAACTATATGAATGAAGTAGAAATAAAAGACAATGGTTTCCTGCGCCAGTTTGAAACCAGAGTCGATGGTCATTTAGCCAAAATCGAGTATTCTTCACAAGAGCGTAAAGTTTTTTTAACAAAATTAGTAGTGCCCGAAGAAATCACCAGGGAAGGTTTTAAAGAGGAATTCATTAAATCGGTTTTGCACCACATACAGGAACAAAACCAAAGGGTTGTACCGACTAGCCCCCAAATTGCAGGATTTCTAAGAAAAAATAGGCAGTATAAAGAAATGCTTCCAGTTGGAATTCGCATTTAATCGGAAACATATACATAAAAAACCTGCTTATTGAGCAGGTTTTTTTTATACCATTATCTTACTTTCGATAAATTCAAAACGAACATGTCCATCAACATCAATTTTTGTAAGCTTTACATGATGTAATGTATTTACCAAACTTGGATTACATGGGGATTTTACCTTTACATAATTTTCTGTAAATCCCTGAATATACCCATCCTTGCTTTCTCCTTCGAACAAAACCGTTCTGGTATGTCCTAATTGACTTTCATAGAATGCCCTACGCTTTTTAACCGAAAGGCCACGA
>JAAETN010000267.1 GCA_024228355.1 Maribacter sp.
CGAATGGTCCCTAAGCGTAGCATCCTGATCCGTCATACTGATTTTTCATCGTTCATTACTACTGTAAAACATAAATATTTAGATGCATGTAATTTTAGGTATTTCGCCGAAAATGACTAATTTAGGTGCATGTAATTTTAGGTATTTTTGGTCAATTTTAGAAAAAAGTTATCATAGGGCATATTAGGTGTATTTAATTTTAGGTACTTTGAGGGAGTACCGTACCTAATATACCTAAAATATGCCACCTAAATTTGCAGGTTTTACAGTATTATTGCCGAAAAACCCAGCGTCCAACTTTGCTGGGAATCCTATGATTCTGAGAAGACATGTTCAAAGGGCTAAAAACGGACAACCAGTTCACAGATTACATCAGATGTTCCGATGAAAACCCAACCGGCGGCTTTACGAGAAGCAGTGTTATTTCGTCATCAGCATGTGCTCCGAATAAACCACCAGTCTGTCACGTCAACTTCTGTTTTCACAAACCACGTCACCGACATTAGAGGCATTCGCCGAATGTAGAACACTAACTTTTTAAAAGCTTCTAGAAAAATATTTTGCGGCTCGTTCGAAAAGGTTTGCACACCTGTGGATTCAGTAGGTCATGCTCTATCATACTATATCATACTATCATGAGATTGGTGCATTATGCATTTTTCAGCGCCAATTACAACCTGCCTGGTCGTTTTTGAAAAAAATTTGGACTTCTAAAACAAATGGGAAAGGATGACGCGGTTATAGCGTGGCTACAGCACTACGGTGTTCTACATTTC
>JAAETN010000268.1 GCA_024228355.1 Maribacter sp.
CCATTCACCAAAACGATTGAGTTCATTAATTCTATCCATAATTAGTTTGGAAGCGTTTAATCTTGCTAGAGACTGACCACGTTTGTCAAAGTAATGTGTGTTAAAAATATAAAATTCCTTAGTGTTTTCCCAATGATCTCTGTAATTCATAGGATATGGACTCGCTTCCCCTTCTGCCAGCCTGTTGATAAACGCGAAACGTGCCCATGTTACCATACGCGGATTAACTTCAGGGCCGCTGCCAATTACTTCGGGAGTTTTAGAAAGTTGAAAACTTTGCATCTCACGTAACCTGAATTTATTGCGCTTGAAAAATATGGCCATATGCTCATCATTGTCGCCTCCTTTCCGACCTTCTCCAATTACTACGTATTCAGGAAGTTTATCCATCAGATAGTCGATCTGTTCCTTTAATCCTTCCTGAGTACCTATGATATCTGGATCATATTGACGAATCATATCCACCTGTATATCACGCCTCACTTCCCAGGAGGGCTCAAAAGTAGGACTAGCAAACTTCAAGTTATAAGTCATTAATTTAATAGTCCTCTCATTTTTAATGTTCTTTTCCACTTGTGCATTGAGTAAAGTGCAAAGTGTGAACAAACTAAAAACAATCAGATAAATCATTCAGTAAGTTTTTTCATTGAAGAGTTTCTATCTATTAGTTGGAGCTTTGAATTATAATTTTTATCCGTTACGATTGACAAAAGTTATTGATGCAATGCATACAGATTAACATGTAAAGATCTAAATAATTATTACGAAATCTTATTCAGCTATTTGTCTAACTGGTTTAAGGCAAAAACATATGCTCCGAGTGAAATAGCTTCACTCGCTCCAATCCTACTTGTAGCAACAGCCAGACGTGGTAACGGATCGTACGAAACAGTTTTTTTACTTCCCGGAACTTCAATTTCCTTTGAGTAGTCCTTGTAGAATGCTTCGCAATCCTGTTCTTCATCAAGATTAAAAATACTCTGAACAAGTCTTGGAAGTTTGTCAGTATTGGAAGGATAATAAGAACTTCTAAGTTCTTCCATGACAGAAGGCATATAGAGATTTTTTGCACCTGTAATTCCACCACCGATGACTACTATTCCATCAATAAATGTAAACAGATTGGCAATTGTATCTCCTAGAGCCCGCCCGGTTTCCCTGTACGCAGTCAGTGCAGCTTCTTTATTTCCTTCTTTCGTTTCCATTGCAATATCAAAAATATCTTTCGGCATCAAGTCGTTGGGGTAGTCGATACCAATTTGTTCGGCATAGACACGCTGCACTGACCTGGTGCTTACAATATCTTCCGCATTCACATTTGGACTATACCTGTTACTGAATAACCAGACTTCAGCAGCTGTAGAATTGTCACCAATAAAGAGGTCTCCATTCCTAACGATTCCTGCACCGAATCCGGTTCCAAGCGTTAGACCAACCAGGTTATGATACCGTTTGGGACTGCCAGCTTTCTCAAGCCTGTCATTTATTTCTGGAAGAACTCCTCCGAGGGCCTCACCATAAGCGTAAAGATCTCCATCATTATTTATATAAACTGGGAGATTAAATTCTTCTTCCAGTATTGCTTTCAGTGGTACTCCACCACGGAAAGCCGGTAAGTTATTCAAGTCACCGATAATTCCATTAGGGTAGTCGGCAGGGCCAGGAAACGCAAAACTTATAGCAACAGGTTTCTGGCCTGCAAGTTTTATAACTTTATGAAATCCTTCCTTAAGGGTTGATATACAGAGTCCTAAGTCATGGGCATTTGAATCTTTCCTGACTTCTTCAGTAATTGCCTTCCCATTATTAATAGCAGTGAAAACGAAATTTGTGCCGCCGGCATCAAGTGTAAGAACTACCCGCTCATCATTTGTATTGCTCAAATGTTACCTCTCTTAAGATATCTTAAAATTAAACATTTCTTAAATAAACTTCACAAGAAATTTAATACTTTATAATTATGCTGTAACTCTTTTCTTCTTTCCCTTCAATGAAAGTATAAGGAGGTAAGCAAAGCAGATAAAAGGAACAATATAGGATATTGCACCCATCCCTGAATCTGTCAGTTCACCCATTACAAGCGGGACTATAGCACCGCCACTTATAGCCATTACCATTAGGCCTGAGAGTTCACTCGATTGCTCAGGCTTTTCTTCAATAGTTATAGCAAAAAGCATTGGCCAAATATTCGCAAAACCTAAACCGCCCAATACAACACCCGCTAATGTTAAATATTCCTGGCCAGTAAGGATTAATGCAACACCTGCCAGGCCTAGTGCAGCTGAAATTCTAAAGAACGTACGGGCATTTATTTTGAGGCTGCCGGCCGTAAGCCTTCCAAATGTCAGTGTTCCCAGAAATAAAGTTGGGCCCCATAATGCTGCTTTATCTGGAGCGAATCCGAAACTTTCCAATGTTGGCTTGAGAAAGCGGGCTAAACATACTTCAGCACCCACATATAAGAATATACCTAACACTGCAAGTGCAAATACGGGTTGTTTTATTAGCTTTAGGGAAGAACCAATGCCAGGAGGCACATCAGTTAATGTTTCGTCTATTTTTAACGTTAAAACAGAAACAAACGCCAAAATCATAAACAATAAAAATACCGGGAATACTCCGCGCCAGCCCATTGTGGCAAAAAATGGTAGAATGAGTACTAATCCAACCAAGTACGAAGAGCCAGCAGAACCAAGCCCCTTAAATCCTTGTGCCAAAGCCAGATTGCGGCTATAAGCGCCTTCAGCACTTACATCGCGCATGATAGGATTTCCGGCCACTTGAAGGAAGGTCGTACCAATACCCAATATAAATATGCATACTAATAACAGAGTGAATCCGGGATTAATAAATGTTGGAACAGCCATGGCAACTATATTCAGACCTAAACCTAATAATAAGAGATTCTTTTTTCCAATGCGTGCAGCGAGCAAACCGCCCGGTACGCTGAATACAGCAAAAGCTATAAAGACAAAGAAGGTAAGCAGTGTAGCCATCAGTGCGCTGAGTTCGTAATTTTTTTCAACAGCGCTGGCCATGGGTCCCATAGCATCCGCTATACCCATAACCAGGAACGATAAAAATATTGGAAAGGCCTTAAATTTCATACTGATCTCCTTATTGATTTATCTTATATAATTATTTTCTCAGATTAGCTTCAAATACTAACATCATTCTCACTAAACACATTATTGATTATGCTCAAGTGAGATCGGTGTAGCATCGGCCCTACTGCCCATTTCTAAAACGAGCTTCCCGCCATTTACAATCTCTTCATGGTGTATTTTGAATCCCGTGAAGCTTTTTTGATTGAAAGTGGAACTTTTGATGTATACATTATCTGAATTGTTATCGATAGTTCTAATAGTAAAACTTTCACCTTCATAATAGTCAGGATGCAAATGAATTTTCACTTTGTCAAAAACCGGACTTCCAATTTCATAAGCTGGATTCGATTCGGTTCCTCCATTCATCTGAAAAAGACCAATTTTCATTAAAACTGCCAGAGACCCCATAAGCCCCTGGTCTTCATCTCCATTGTAGCCATATTCTTCAGTGAGTTTAGAGTGAACTTCTAGGGAAACTTTTCTTGACCAATATTGAGTTAAATCGGGTCTTCCAAGTTGATTGAAGATAAAGGCTGTTTGCATTGATGGTTGATTACCATAGTTTAC
>JAAETN010000269.1 GCA_024228355.1 Maribacter sp.
AGAAGCGGATGAAGATCGGTTTGTGTTAAATATTGATGAAGGTTATCTGACTCATAGTTCAGACAGATATGATATCTCTGTTGGCAAAATAAAGTATGAATGGGGTACGGCTGACGGTTATAATCCCACAGATAATATAAATCCATATGATTTTACTGATGTGCCAACCAGTGAAAAAATTGGAGTGCCTTCCATTTCTTTCAATTACTTCCATGAAATGGCCAATCTGGAGTTTGTTTTTGTCCCGGTATTTACTCCATCCAGACTACCGGGTCTCGATAATCGCTGGATTGGAAGTTTAAGTGAGGTCAGAAAAAACTTTAACCAAGCTAATTTTATCCGAGGCCGAAAAGAGCTCCCAGTAAGTGACCTCGACAACTCTCAATTTGCTATCAGATTAAGTTCCAGCACACTGGTAGATGGCTGGGATTTGTCACTAAGTTATTATGACGGTATTGATCCGATAGGTGTACTGCGAGGTGAACTTGACACGTCAGTTGTTTTGGCTGGTCTGTTACAGGGAAAAACAGTTTTGCCTAATGTGACACTCTTTCGGGTGTTTCCACATTACCGTGAAATCGGGGCAGACTTTTCTACCACTTTTGGTAAGTTCGAAGTTCATGGAGAAATAGCAGCACATATTACAGACGGAAGCAAGATGAATGATGATTATGTAGAATATGTAACTGGAATTAATTACAATTTTGACGAAATATCGTTTGAATTTATTGAAGAAATAATGTTAGTTCTGGAATTTGCAAGTGAAGAAATCCTCGATAAAAAGACACAGGGGAATGAGTTTTCAGGTTCCGGTGAATATATAAGACCATTTAACAATGCAGTATTAACAAAAATTAATTTTAAGTTCACGGAGGATACCAAGCTAGAAATTTCCTCAGCCATAAACCTTGATGATGAAGACTGGTATGTACGCCCAATAGTAAGCCATAAATTTTTTGATAATACCAAAATTGAAATGGGATTTGATATCATAACGGGCCACTCAGATACGTTCTTTGGCAAGTGGCGCGATAACGACCGGTTTTTCTTTACATTTACTCAGTATTTCTAATTAATAAAATAGATTGGAAGGAAGTCAAAGATGATAAAACTACTGTATTTTGTTTTGGCGTTGCCCTTTTGCCTCCAGATATCCTATGCTGAAATGACAGGTAAGGAAATTATGGAAAAGCAAAAAAACCGGCATGAATTGAAATATGAACAAATGTCTATAGAGATGATACTTGAAAATAAAAAGGGTCGCAAAAAGAATAGGGGAATAGTGTATTATGCCTTTATTGAGGAAACGGGGCTTAGTAAAGTTATGTTAAAATTCTTATCACCTGCCGACATAAAAAACGTTGGGCTGCTTACGTGGGAACATGGTGAAGAAAAAGAAGATGATCAATGGCTGTATTTGCCGGCATCCAAAAAGGTAAAAAGAATTACATCTGGTGGAAAAAAAAACAAATTCATGGGGACCGATTATGCTTTTGAAGAT
>JAAETN010000270.1 GCA_024228355.1 Maribacter sp.
CATAAATGGACATTTGCTCGAATCGTTAGTATCATAAACTTTTCCATTTGCCGTTTTGCTCTCGTTTTTAGTATTCATGTGATATGTTTTTAAGCTTTGCGAAGTTGCATTAAGCGGTTAGATTCCTATGCTTAAAAATACGAAAAACTAAGCGTTTTAAAACAGACCTGCCATATGAATACATTATAAAATAATAGTCATTGCCTATGCAGTTATTTTCTGTTTATTAGTAATAATGTCAAAAATAGAAATAGCCTTCTAGAGGTAAAATCAGGTAAATAAAACACTTGGCATAATTATTCGTAATTTTAGTGAGGAAAACCTATTTCTTTGAATAACCTATTTACAACGGACTTCATTAAAACTGCTCCTGTATCTGTCGCGATTTTGGACAAAAACCTGTGTTTTACGAGTTACTCCAAAATTTGGCTCAAGGAATTCAATATCAAAGAAAAGAACATTCTAGGTAAACACTATTACGATGTTATCCCAAACACTCCAGAACAATTACGCAAAGTTCATCAGAACGGTCTTCATGGTAAAAGCAGCAAAAATATAGGTAAAAAATGCATTGACACAGTTGGTAATATTCAATGGCTTAAATGGAAAGTGGACCCTTGGAACGATTATGAGGGAAATAATTCAGGTATTATCATTTTTGCCGAGGATATCACAAATGCTACAAGAAAAAAAGAACTCTTAAAAAAATCGGAGAAGGTAGGTAAGATAGGTGGTTGGGAATTAGACTTAGGCACAAACCAATTATACTGGACAGACATAACAAAAAAGATTCTTGAGGTGGCCAATGATTATACCCCAAAGCTAGAAGAAGACATAAACTTTTTCAAAGAAGGGCTGAATCGGGACAAATGTATAAATCTCATTGGCAATTGTATCGAAAAAGGAAGACCTTTCGATGAAGAATTACAAATTATTACCGCCAAGGGACATGAGCGTTGGGTGCGTTTCAAAGGAGATGCAGAACTCTTTCAGGGGAAATGTGTTCGCCTATTTGGAACATTTCAGGATATCGACTCTGAAAAAAGGATTGAGATCAAATATAATAAAACTGCTGAAAGATTAAAGGTTGCTACTAATACGGCCAAAATTGGTATATGGGAATTTGATATTGTTACCAATGAGCTAGTTTGGAACGATCCAATGTTCGAGTTATTTGGAATTGAAAGGGAGGAGTTTACCGGGAACTATGAGGCTTGGAAAGCTTGTGTTCATCAAGATGATCAGGAGCGAAGTCAAAAAGAAATGGAGATGGCCCTAAATGGGGAAAAGGATATTGATACTGATTTTAGAGTGGTTTGGCCCAACGGTACTATTCGTCACATTAAAGCCTCAGCCATATTTCATAAGGATGAAGAAGGGAGGGTTCGTAAAATAATCGGCGCCAATTGGGATATTACCGCGATCAAAGAGGCGCAATTAAAATTTAAAGAAGTTGCTGATAGATTAAATGTCGCTACCAGCGCAGCCCAAATAGGTATTTGGGAATACGATATTGCCAATGATGATCTCGTATGGAATGATCAAATGTTTGAACTCTACGGCGTTAAAAAGAAAGAGTTCAGCGGGGTATATACCGCATGGCAAGCACGTCTGCATCCTGAGGACAGGGAACAAGCCGAAGAAGAAGCGACAAAGGCAATGCTTGGGGAAAAAGACTATGAGAACATATTCAGGGTGGTTTGGCCCAATGGAGAGATCAAGTACATACAAGCTGTAGGCGTTTTGCATTGGGATAAAGAAGGCAGGCCCAATAAGGTGATCGGTGCCAGTTGGGATATCACCCCAATCAAAGAGGCACAACTGAAATATAAGGAAGTTGCCGATCGACTCAAAGTTGCGACCAACGCCGCGCAGATAGGAATTTGGGAATACGACATTGCCAATGACAGTAGTGTGTGGGATGATCAAGTGTACAAACTCTATGGCATTACTAAGGAAGATTTTAACGGTGGTGATGCCGAATGGAGGACCATGATACATCCTGAAGACCAGGAAAAAATCAGAAAAGAAGAAGAAATGGCCCTAAAAGGGGTAAAAGACCTAAATCACAATTTTAGGGTGGTTTGGCCTAATGGTACTATTCGTCATTTACAATCAGCAGCCGTAATACTCAAAGACGAAGAAGGAAATCCCATTAAGATAATCGGAACCAACTGGGATATTACCCCAATAAAAGAAGCCGAAGAAGAACTTAGAAAACTCTTAGAGGTTACCAATGAACAAAACAATAACTTGTTGAACTTTGCCCATATAGTTTCCCATAATTTAAGATCACATTCCAGTAATCTTTCTATGTTGAGTAGTTTTCTCATTAAGGAAGAAAATGAAAAGGAACGTAAGAAGCTGATCACAATGATAGATGAGGCAAGCAGCGGCCTAAACGAGACCGTTCAACATCTTGACGAAGTGGTTCACGTAAAGACCAATGTAGATGGCAATATGGCATCTATTAATCTGCATAAGGCGCTTAAGAATGTTGAAAAGAACATAAGTACATTATTCCAGGAAAAAGAGGTAATCTGCGAAATAGATGTACCCAAAACACATAACTTAAAAGCCGTACCTGCTTATTTAGACAGTATTTTGTTAAACCTATTTACCAATAGTGTAAAATATAGCGCTCTCAATAGACAACCCCATATCATGGTCTCTTCAAAAATAGATGGGAACAAGATAGTTGTTGCCTTTAGCGACAATGGTCAGGGAATAGATCTAGACCGCCATGGTCGCAAAATATTTGGCATGTACAAAACCTTTCATGGTAATAAAGACGCAAAGGGTATTGGCCTTTTTATCACCAAAAACCAAATTGAGGCCATGAATGGTAAGATTGAAGTTGAGAGCACTGTGAACGTTGGTACTACTTTTAATTTATATTTTGACGCAAACTAGTTATGGAAAATAAAAACAGGGTAGAACGTGCTTGCATCATTGATGATGACCCCATTTTTTTATATGGAATTAAAAGAATCATGAACGAGATAGATTTCTGTGATGAGATCATTGTTTATGAGAACGGGGAAGGTGCGCTAAATGAACTGGGATCAATGATACATGAAGGAAAAAAATTGCCTGACGTTATATTACTAGATCTGGATATGCCCGTTATGGACGGGTGGGTCTTTTTAGATGAATTTGTGAAAATATCGAACCACAATCAAGATCACCTTTCTTTATTTATTCTGAGTTCTTCGATTCATCCCGGTGATATTGAAAAGGCAAAGAATTACCCGATAGTGGACGATTTCATTTCAAAGCCGGTTACTATTACCGATTTAAAGCACATATTAAAAGAACTGGCTTAGACTGGTACCTCTCTATTTTTTAACTTATGCCAATTTGGCGACTTTGTTCAGGTCTCTTTAATCAGCGTTTAACGTAAAATGTCGCTTTTTTCTATAAATTATTCTAGTTGGTATCACCTGTTTTATACCTTAGAAATTATCACAACCGCGGTTTAACAAAATAGGTGTTAAATTATATGTAATTTCTTCTTAACTTATTCGTACTAAGTATATAAGGCTTTCCCCCGCATATTATTGTTATCAACTAAAAAACATTTGAAAATGAAAAAAATTATTTTGCCCATCGTACTCCTGGCATTGGTCGGTTTTGGTGTGATTACCTATGGACTCACTGATAAGGAAAGAAAAATGGCAGTTGACGAATTGACCAAGACCCAAGATCGTTTTACGAGCACTTTAGCTGGGCTTAGTGCCGAAGAACTTAATTATAAATCTACCCCTGAATCATGGTCAATAGCAGAATGTGCTGAGCACCTGGCCATTTCTGAGGGAATGATCGGGGGAATGCTCGAAGGAGCATTAAAAACTCCAGCAGATCCTTCTAAAAGGGATTCTGTGTTGATCTCAGATGAAAAATTATTAGCGATGATCTCTAGTCGCGAGAAAAAGGTAAAGACCGGTGAGGCTTTTGAACCCTCTGGCAAATTCGGTTCACATAAAGAAACGGTCAATGCCTTCTTGGCCAAACGTAGCGCACATATTGAGTACCTTAAGACCACAAAAGATGACCTTAGAAACCATTATGGTAAACTACCTTTCGGTACTATTGACGGTATGCAGATTCTTTTATTTATGAGCGGACATACCGAACGCCACGTTGCACAGATGGAAGAAATAATGGCGAATGAGAATTTTCCTTCTGTTACTATGGGGATAGAGGAATAAGGTTTATTAGTATATAAAAGTGAACAGCCCGATATCGGGGCTGTTTTTTACGGGAATCTCTATCTTTTTAATTTCTTAGCCCTGGCGTAAAATCCTCGGGGGCATTTTGGGGTAGGTTGGTGGTTTCTGCCTTCCCTGTATCATTAAAGATGGTCCATTCACTAAAAGTGTAGGATTGGTTTGCCCGCGCAATTTCGGGCTTTCTAACTGCTCTTCCATCCTCAAATTCATGATTGGTACCTGAACCGTCCTCACCTACAATGCCATATGAATCTATGATTGTTCCAAAAGGATCTACCAGTTGTAGATTATCATCCCCATTGGAATCGGCTGGGCTGTTAGATCCAATTGCAAGATCGGGAGGAAAACCGTAAACCGTTTCAAATTCCATCTCATGGGGTGAAATCAACAGTGTACTTTCAGGGCTTAATACTAATCCTGTTAAATTTACTGAAGAACTTACTTCGGTGTTATCATTAGTGAATCTGTTCAAGGTCCATCCTTTTAAGGATAGAGATGATGTCCCAGCATTATAAAGCTCAACAAATCGTGCTCTTGAATTATTGTCTGGATCAGCCAATTCAGAAATGAAAATGGAGTTCGAGGTAAATTCATCAATTACATCCTCACATCTTTCATTTTGGAGAATAATGTCATTCAAATCACGGATTACAATCTGGAAGACGTCATTGTCTTTAAATAATACTCCTACAACCGAACCATTGCCTTCAGGGAGTAATTCCGATTGAAAATCTGCAAACCCACTGTTCAACAATACAATCTCATTGTCATTACAGTTTACAATTGTCCGTTCTGTCTCTTCCTTAATTTCAGCAAATGATAAACTTAACTCTTCTTCAATAATTTCAACATCTTTTAATTCAATAAGCGTATTTACCATACTGTCATTCAATGTTGAAAGACTAATCTGAGCAGGTGTTACCGAAACAAGGTCATCACAGGAAGAAAATAGGTGTTGTGAAACGACGTTCGACGGCAACCTTCCAATTGATAAGTTCCCGAAAGAAGAAAATGTTCCACCAAGTTTATATGTACCTTTTTGTTTCCCTAAATAAAGTCCTTTTAGCTTTATAAAAATCTTGCTTCCCCTAGGGTAAAATAAATGAGAATCCCGTAAATCAAACTCCAATTGAAAACCTTCAGTGGGATTGTTAGACTTGTCTTGAAAATGAAGTGAACTAAAAAAGTTACCGACTTCATCCGATGAAATAACATAGCCCTCAATAATCAGTTCGTCTTGTATTTGAATAACTCCGTCAGTGTACAAGTTCTTGACATCCGAATAGGTCGCATTGGCCACTAAATTAGTTGAACAGTTTTTTGTGGGTTCATCAAATGTTCGGTCCTTAACACAGCTCGTTAGAACCAATGCTGCCAAAATAATGGTTGTTTTTATTGATATAAAGGATGTTGAACTCATTTCAATCTGTTTTTACAAGAAAACCTTACAGTTCATTAGAAACTATATGCTAAATTCAAAAAATAAGTACGGCCATAACCATACCAATACTTTGGGGCAAAAGATGGACTCCCACTAAGATTATCTTGTTTTAATTGTCCAAAATTGCCATTTCTACTCTGCTCATAACCTCCTGTTTTAAACACGGCATCAAAAACATTATTTATACTTGCAAAAACACTGATGTATTTTCCTTTTTTAAGCCATGATTTTCCACCAACCAAATTCAATAGATAAAAATTGTCTAAAGGCTCTTGCTTCAATAATTCTGCTACATTTTCATCCGTAGCATCAGGAAATGCCTGTCCGGTTTCTGGATCCATATAAAAGCTTTGTGTTCTAGTAATCGTAGAGATACTGGCATAGTTATTTGCCAAGAAACTTGCGGTCACACCAATCCACCAATACTTTGGGTCTCGGTATTCGACTCCAAATGCAAAAGCTTTCTGAGGGCCTTGTGCCAGTTTATAATCCTTAATTTTGGCCACACCCAAATCAATATTTCCTTCAGGATTTATCAAATCTTCTTCTGCACCAGCAGTATCAAAATTTATGGTCACATTCGGGTCACTGGCATACAAGTATTTTCCGACAGCCCCTACAGCCGATAGTTTTACCGATGATGAAAGTTCATATTCCAAGCCAAGCTCAGTTCCCATATGCAGTTTATCAAGATCCGTAATAACCTCTTGCACAAAATCAGAACCCACGCCAGCATTAACAAAGAAATAATTTACATCTGTAGTATTTAGAAATCGGGTATAAAAGCCTGTTAAACGACCTGTAAGTTTTGGCATTCTCATAAAATAATTTGCATCTACAGTTGAGATGGTTTCGCTTTTTAGATTAGTAACAACTCCATTATTCTCCCTAGGATTAATAAAAACATTTTGCAAAACTGGCGACCGACCTATAAATCCCCCATTAATCTTTATCCAGTGCCTACCTGTAATTTGATATGAAAGACCACCTTTAAAACCAATATTTGAAAATGATTTCGTTTCGCTTTTACCAAAGGAATTATCTGGGAATCGTTCGTTATTAAATAGTCCGTTTCTTTGATAAGTAGTATTAATATGGTTTACCGCAATAAAACCGTTCCAAGGATTAAATGAATATTTAAGCTGAGCGAAGGCATCATATTGTGTTGAGGAAATCTTATAATGATAATTGAAAATATCACCTTTACCCTTACTTATATTTCCATCAAGGTTATTTGATGTATTGGAGAATGGGTCTAAATCCTCATGAAAGTCAGCGCCTAAAAGGTCAATTATTTTGGCATAATTATCGGACTTCAAACTTTTATAATTTAACCCAAAATCAAATTGAAAATAATCACCTATAGCTAGGTTCCCAACACTTTTTATGGTGAACTGACTATCTTTTACAGCATCATCATATAAAACATATGCAGCTTTTTCATTGGTGTTGGAAGTATACAAGTCCTTCCAAGAAATTTGTTTTTTTTCCAAAAATCCCTTTTTGGCCAAATCTGCACTAACAAAATTGGCCCCAATTGGGCTATTGATATTAAAACTAGGTAAATACCGATAATAAGTAGGGTCCGGATTGGGTGCATTATAATATCCCAACCTACTTCTGGAATTGATTCCTGTTTGATACGAAACACCAGTTTTCAAGTTGAATTTATCAGTTTCTAAATAATGGTTCAGCATTACAATCGGTTCTGTAATTTTTCGCTCCCTTGAGTTTCGAACATCCCCGTTTTGATTACCCCAATAGGGATTATATTTGTTACCAGCCAAATTGAATACTTCCTCGGTAATAGCGGATGAGCGTCCCCGCCTATTCGAAGCATAAATTGCAGTGGCAACTACACTGTTTTTGGCATTAATCTGGTATTCTAGAGCTCCAAACAAGGAATAAGCATCATATAAAGTGCCATCTATATAACCTTCTTTGGCCCATCTTCTTGAAGCGGAAATGGAATAGGCTAAGCCGTTTTCTTGTTTGGGCGAGGTATATGTTGCCATTACCCTACCTGTATATGTTCTATTCGATGCGGATGCTGAGAATCGAAATCCCGGGCGCAATCCTGAAGGTCTGATGTCTATATTGGTACTCCCCAAAATTCCTCCGAAATTATAGTCAGAAGCATCAAGGCCATGTGAGTAATCTTGATTTCTTGTAATATCGTTCAAACCACCCCAGTTATTCCATTGAGGACGGCCATCAAAAAATTTGTTCATCGGCATCCCATTAATCAGTACCTTCCCGTTTTGGGAATCGTAGCCTCGCACACGAAAAAACGCCTGACCAAAATCAAAAGCAGCTTTACTAAGAAAAATATCCCTCGTAGCCTGTAGTAATCCTGAACTCATAGAGGTGCTCTCTTCATCTGAAAAATCAGAATCTGTAAGCGTAATTAGATTATCTGTTTTTTC
Source organism: Maribacter sp. (assembly GCA_024228355.1). Taxonomy (GTDB): domain Bacteria; phylum Bacteroidota; class Bacteroidia; order Flavobacteriales; family Flavobacteriaceae; genus Maribacter_A. The sequence continues at coordinate 8,100 of JAAETN010000270.1, forward strand.
AAATGTAATATCCCTTTCCAGATAGATGATTCCTAAATCCAGTACTTGATTTTCCAAGATGATCGGAATTCTTTTAGTGATAAAGTTAGGCGAAGAAACATTCAAAGTATACGGCCCTAATAACGAAATTGGTGGTCTTAATTCCAATTCAGACCCAAATTTGGTCGAAATCTGTGTGTCTTCGATAGAAACGGTACAGCTCGAAATCGGTTCCTTTAATCTACTGTCCAAAACTTTGCCCACAATAACCGATAGTTCCTGCGCATTAAAGGTTTGATAACCAAATAGGACTAAAGATGATAAAAGAAAAAGACGCATTTGAATTTTGGTATAGTTACAAAATTGAATTAATACAATAAAAAGCTCCAAGGATAAGGGAAAATATGGTTTAAATATTCATAGTATTTTCAGATTTAAGTCCACTACTTGATATCAGAATGAATTAAATATACTTGTCCACAATGCATAATTCATGCAGACTTGGAATTTAACTTATGCACACCTCTAAAAACCAAATGGAACGAATCAATATTAAATTGAATGAAAACCAAAACTTTAGCTCTAATTGTATTTCTGCTAACATTTGTTGGGCATGCACAAAAGCAATATAAAATACGTGTTGTAGCCTTCTATAATGTTGAAAATCTGTTTGATACGGTAGACGATTCCCTGACTTTTGATGATGACCGAACACCACAGGGCAAAGATTATTGGACACCCGAAAGATATCTACATAAAGTTGAGAACATTTCTAAAGTACTTTCCCAAATGGGTTCGATTTTCGCTCAGAGTTCTCCTGATATCATTGGCCTTTGTGAAGTAGAAAATATAAAAGTGATCGAAGATTTGGTGAACCACCCAAACCTCCAAGATAAAAATTATGGGATTGTTCATTTTGATTCCCCCGATGAACGTGGTATTGATGTTGCCCTTATTTACAAAAAAGCTACTTTTTTACCAACTACTTTTCAAAGCCGCAGGTTACTATTATTTAATGAAGACAGTGAACGCGATTATACCCGTGATCAATTAGTAGTTGGTGGAATATTGGATGATGAACAGATCTATTGCATTATTAATCACTGGCCATCAAGAAGTGGTGGGGCTTTACGTAGCAAACCCAACCGATTGGCGGCAGCCAAATTGAACAAAAAAATAATTGATTCTATCTTAAAAATCGACAATTCAGCGAAAATCATAAGCATGGGTGATTTTAATGATGATCCAATTGATGATAGCCTAAAGAAAATTTTAATAACAAAAGGAAAGCAAAAGAATTTGAAAGAAAACGACCTTTTTAATCCTATGGAGAAGCTTTTTAAAAAAGGTATTGGTTCTTTGGCATACCGTGATAAATGGAACCTTTTCGACCAGATTTATTTTACAGCCAACTTATTGGAAAAAGAAGGAAATTCTTATCGTTTTTGGAAAGCAAGTGTATTCACAGTGCCCTATTTGTTATCTACTCAGGGAAAATACAAAGGCTATCCGTTTAGAACTTACGCAGGAGGAAACTATACAGGTGGGTATAGCGACCATTTTCCTGTTTATATGTATTTATTAAAACCCGTTCCTTAAAACTTATTGGGGAGTCGTTACTTTAATGTTTCTCCATTTAACCTTAATACCACCACCATCATGTATTTGAAGTGCAATGGAGCCATGACCAGCACCAATTTTAGTATCTGTAATGGTAACCATTTCTGTTCCATTAACCCAGGAAGTTAATGTATCTCCGTTCAGACGGATTTTCATTTGGTTCCATTCCCCCATTTTTAGCGCCTTATCTTTCTCTGGATCAGGTTTAATCAACCAACCACGACCATAAGACTCATATACTCCACCCGTACTATGACCGGGAGGAGCCACTTCTACTTGCCAGCCACTCACCTTAGTGCCATCTACAGTAGAACGGATAAAAACACCGCTGTTACCATTGGCTTCTTGTTTAAACTCAAGGGTAAGTGTAAAATCCTTGTAATGCTCATTGGTTGCCAAATACCCATATTGCTTATCCGGACCACTCTCACATATCAAAAGGCCATCTTCTACGTACCACTTTTCTGTACCATAAATAGTCCAGCCAGATAGGTCTTCACCATTAAATAAAGATTGTTCTTGAGCGAAAGTAATGGTCGATGAAACCAAAAGTAAAGTAATTGTTAAGGTGATAATTTTTCTCATGATAATTTAGTATAAATATGTTTTAAAGAGGATCCCGCCTTAGCGGTAATGACTAGAGTAAACTAATCAAACCATTGTCCCCAAGGAATTCTACTTAATATAAGAATAAGACCCAGGCCATAAAAAATGGCTATGCTCTTAAATTTCTTTTTGCCATCCATAAATCTCTTATGTCTCGACCAGCCAATCGTAATCAGTATTAGGGCCAGTATATTTATAAAAGGGTGCTCAACGGCTAATAAACGGGCTGCAGCATTCATTCCTCCCATTCCCAATTCCTGTATGGCATTTAAACCATTTGGCGATACAAAAAAGAGTACTAACCCTACCAACAATTGCAAATGACATAGAATAAGGGCAAAAAGACTAAGACGAAAATCTTTTCCAAGTGTGAACATTCTATTGCCTGCCAAACCCATTATGGCATTGGCAACGGCCAAAAACAAAACGGCCAAGGCCACATAAGCCAAATACGAATGTAATTCCAACGCCCATTGATAGGCAATTCCTTGTTCTTCCATAGTTGTTTTTAAATTTTGGTTTGCTAAAAATACTACTTTTTGGGCATAAAAAACCCTGACAGTATCGTCAGGGTTTTTTATTCAGCAATAATGTATATCCAATAAATTTAGAAATCATAACGTAAGGTAACGTTCCAAGTTCTACCCCAGCCAAAATAACCTCGGTTAGAAACTGCTATACCATCGAAAGTTTCATCGCCTGACTCAGCAAAGTTCGCTGTTGATAATCTAGAGATATATTCTGTATCAAAAACGTTGTTAATATTGCCCCTAATTTTTAAGGACTTCGTTCTATCCGCTCCTAAGGCCACCCTAAAAGTAAGCCCTGCATCCAGCAAATTATAAGAAGGCAGCTCTAAATTGTCTTTTACGGCACCCACATCAGAATAAAGATTATCATAATACCTCCAATCAGAATCGATAGAGAAATTTTCGCAGATTCTATAAGCGAATCCTAAACCACCTGAAAGTTGCGCCGCACCACCTACTTTACCTCCATCAAAGTCATTGGTTTCGGTACTAATAACATTACGCTCTTCATCAGTAACCTGAGTTACTGCTTCGCCTTTATATATCCAATCGCCGATAGAGGCAAATCCATTAAAGGATAATCCCGGTGCAGGCCTTAGTTTAAGATCCAATTCTACCCCAGTGTGTAACTGTTCTGTTCCAAAGTTGGTTTCAAAGGTAACTACGTCATCTACAATATCAGAACTGGAAACAACCCTATCTTTCCATGAAGTTCTGTATAGGTTCACATTGGCTGAGAACATTGGGCTAGAGAAGCCATAACCAGCCTCTAAACCAAAAATCTTTTCATTTTCAGTTAAAGGATTGATCTGGTTGGTGAAATTCAAATAAATATTATCATGGTATGGTTGACGGGAATAAAACCCTGAGTTTACATAAAAACTATGTGCATCAGTAGGTTTATAACTAATGCCCCCCTTGGCATTGTATCCAAAATTGTTCACTTTTTCAGAATCAACACCATCGGTAATGCCAGCCGGGAGGGGTTCATCAGTACCTTGAGATGATGTGCCATTGATTAATGACTGATCAGCATATTGAAATAAATCAAATCTCTGGTGGTACTGGTTAGAAACTGACCCTTGGAAAAAGGCAGAGAACTGATCAGTGGCATATTCCAATTGTGAAAATAGACCCCCATAAGAAATTCGTTCTTCATTATTATAGGCAATTTTCTGGTCATTATCATAGGTATTGAAAGCTGCTTTCCATCCCGAAGGTCTAAAGCTTTCAGTCGCCGTTACGAATTTATAGGTGCCAAAGCTTCCGTAGGTATCGTGATTATTGTTCTGATCTCTTAGGCGAATGTTCTCGGTCCATGAATTCAACCCGTGAAAATCAGCAACTACCCTGAAGTGTTTACCATAGTATGTCCTCAAATCAAAACCAACATTCAGTGTTAAATTATCGGACAGTTCTTTTTCAAGGTTGGTAATAAAACCAAACCAGTTGTGCAAGTTCATAGAAGCACGAGTGATATAAGCATCCTCTGAACCGAAATAAGCTCCTGCACCATCAGTAACCTGGGAATTTGGATCGTAAATAGCATCGTAATCAATTCGCCCTTCATCAGTTCTTATCCTGTTTCCACGATTACCTGTACCACCACCGTTTCCGAACGAGGCATATAATACACTTGATAAATTGGTAGTTTCATTGATAATCCAGTCCCAGTTAAAGTTGATAACG
>JAAETN010000271.1 GCA_024228355.1 Maribacter sp.
ATAGTTTGGCTACCATTTAGCCTAGTAATATCATTTAAGCTATGGAAAACAGGTGCGCTTTATCAAAACAAAATATAACCAGTACATGAAGTGGATAGCTTTTCCGTTGCACTCCAAAACTACAACTTATGTAAGGCGTTAGGTGGCTTAATCATGCTTTTTCTTCGAACTAAACAGGCTACAGATTGGCCTTCTGATAATCAGTCGAAAGGTGAGAAGATCATTCGTGGGCTTCTATTTTTTATTCCAACTGCTAATCCAGGCTATGATGGTAAAATGCACCTTGTTAAAGAATGGTTGGTTGAATTTAACTCTGATGGGTTACCAAATCGCGAAATTGGTATGAATTCAAATGGAGATCCAGTAATAGCAGGGCCAGACAATGATAACTATGGTTTTTGGCTTGATACGAACATGGAATTATCAGATTTTATTGGAGAAGAAGTTTTACAGGAAGAGTTTGAACAATTATGGAAGAAAGCCGATGTTAGTATTTAAGTATTGTATTCTACCACCTAACCAGGCCATTAAATACGCAACCTTCGGTTGCCGGACTGCTTATTCGCTGCGCGAACAATCAGCCGTTTATGGCAGGCGTTATATTGCCAAATAGATATTGGAGTTTACGCTTACATTAACAGCGGTGTAAGATAACAGAGCAT
>JAAETN010000272.1 GCA_024228355.1 Maribacter sp.
TAGCCTTCATGTCGTCTTTATTTAGAACAGTTAGCAATTTTGATTTTATTATCTCGGTATATAATATATCTGTTAAGATAGAAACTGCTTCCTGGTCAATCCCTGCCTTTGCCTTGAGCGGAATTACAAGGAGACGTTCTTTATCTTCCTCTGCTGAAAGTAATACAGAAGTTAAAATGAATACAAATGATATGATTAAGATGTGTAACAGTATGTGTTTTTTCATAGTTCTTCATGGATATTAATTAATTATTAAGAAGAATTTTATGGAAATGGTTATCAACCGTGAATTATAAACTTAGGGGCATATTAAGCAAGTGCTTTTTAGGTACAGTTGTGGAAAGCCTTACAGACTGAATAAACAGTCAATTCACCCACACGATTTCCAGAAGACCCAGTTTTCTTATATACCCATCACGAATTGGTTTTAGGTTTTCAGAACCTGACGTCACCAGAACTTTAGATCTTTCTCAATCACAAAATCCTCAACTTAGCATTGCTAAGCCTCTGGTTTTGTTCAATCGAAAAATCAAAATTCCAGGCAATCTCCTGCCCTGAAATCCCTAAAACCACTTCGTAATGGGTATATCTATGCTGAAGGATATCCTGCGGAATAAATGAAATAGGGTTATATTGTCATGGTTGATAATTATATGGCAGATGTTTTTATTGCCACAAAGGACGCTACATATTTGAAGATTTTAAGTAACATAGAGGAAATCCGAGTTCGAAGTAAAAAAATTATTGCAATCACAAATGAATGTGACAGTTAAATTTCAAAAATAGTAGAACATGTTTTGTTAATTCCGGAATCGGTAGATGCGGTAACGTCTATGTTGTAGGTAGTTTCTCTTCAATTATTGTTCTATCATATGGCCATTTTGTGAGGATGTGACATGGACAAACCTTGGGATTTTACTAAAAGTGTTACTGTTGAATAGATAAAAAACAGTGCGTTATTCTCAAATGCCCCTTCCATATCATAAAGGGCGCCTCAAGGCTAACTCCCTTTTGATTAGGGAGGTATCGATATTAACTTTAAAGAACCAACCAAATTCTTCGAAATCTTTTTGATATGTATAGCTAACATTAAAATTTTGGCCATCTATTTTTTTTACTGTCCAACCGATTATGTCATATTTCTCCTTTGGAAAGTTACTTTTTTTTGTAATTAGGTATTTCGTTTTTGTCTTATTCTGGCTATCCAGAATAAAGGATTCCTGTACCATCTTTATTGCAGTATCTTGAGGAAATTCCTCTTTGCCAAGATTCCACACAGTATTTATGGTATTCATTTTCGGATTTACTTTAAAGAAAAACTTTTGCTCGTAGGCATCTCCACTAATAGTATAGTCAACTAAAAATTCTCCAGAATCAGTTTTCTGTATATTCCAATCTATTATATGAACATCTTGATGCAATGCTTCTAACCATTCATGAATTCTACGATCTACGCTATCTTTTAAGTTTAAGTTGCCATAGCTTTCGATCATTTCTGTTATCATTGATATGTACAAGATTTGTGCATTCAGCTGTTCCTTATATTCAGTCAGCAGGTTGGAAACCTCATCTGGTTCCCCTGAATTAATTATATTTTTTGCAACTTTGTGCCTTTTAGTTGACAGGCTATTAATATAATTTATAAACATCTGGCTTTTTACTATTTCGAGAAAATCAAAATGTACCTTTGCTTTCTCGTATAGGAACGCTGAGCTCTCTTGTGTTTTATCAAAACCCACCCAATTGTTATACCGTAAGTTTTCCATACTTGCAATGGTCTGTGTGTTATTTATGGATGGCTCCAAACTTTTATTCCAATATTTTTTAGATAAAACAGAAGCTATTACAACCAATAAGATAAACATACATACCCCGATACCTGAATAAAACTTTTTTTGCGATTGTTTTGCAGAATTGTGTTTTGACGAAGAAGAGGTCTTTGAAGTGTCTTTTTGCCCAGACTGTTTTATATAACTCACAAAACTTTGAATGAGTTCATCACAATTCTGAAAACGATCATCTGGATTCTTTTGAAGACACTTCATTACAATGTTTTCTATTTCTTTTGGAATTTCTTTAACAAATTGGCTAAGAGGTTTAGGGACAATGTTGAGGTGTTGATGGATAATATCTCCAGAATGAAAAGGTGGACGTCCTGTAAGAAACTCGTAAAGTATTATGCCAAAAGAGTAGATGTCACATCTTGCATCTACCTCTTGGTTCAGTAGTTGCTGAGGAGACATATAAGTCAATGTTCCAGTACAGTTAGATTGAGATTCTAAGTATCCATCTGTAATAAACCTAGATATTCCAAGATCTGTTATCTTGACAATGTTATCTTTTGCAAGCATGAGATTGCTGGGTTTTAGATCTCTATGTACAACATTGTTGACATGCGCGCACCTCAAACCTCTACAAATTTGAATACTGTATTCGATGACCTCATCAAGAGAAAGCTTTCCTTTTTTTCTTAATTTTTCAGCAAAGCTTTCACCATCTATTAATTCCATGGCAATGTATGGTCTGCCTGAACTCTCATCTGTGTTATATACTCGAACAACATTAGGATGGTTGATTCTTGCCGCTATCGCGGCTTCATTGACAAGCATGGCAGTTGCTATTTTTTTAACAGGTTGTTTAACGGTAGACACTTCATTGTCGATACAAATAGTTGCGTCTTGTCTATTGAAAGCAGTATCTTGACTAATGAGTTTAGGAGATTCCTTACCATGTTTACCTATAAATTCATCATTCAAAACTTTTAAGGCAATTGTCATATTGTTAAAATTTTTGTCAATGGCCTTATAGACAGTTCCCATTCCACCCTTGCCTATTTTTGAAATAAGTTCATAACGTTTTCCTACAATATTCTCTGTTATCATGATTAAATATTGTTTTTACTCTCTAAAAGATAGTTTAAGAATGCCAGTTTTTAAAAAAGTGTTAGTGTGATACTGGTAGTATCTGTTAGATATATACTGTGAGAACAATTATAATTTAAAGTTATGCTTTTTCCGTAAATTTGGAAAAAGATGGTGAACTAGATATACATAATCTAGTACACAATAATCATTTTTAATTCCTTTTTTACTGACACGTGCATAAAAATGTTTTTAAAATCTACCAATATATTCTTCTGAAATCTCATAAATATAATATCGGCTCATTAATAAATAAATTTAATGATTTAGAAAAATTTTCAATTTGTTCTGCCGTAATCAGTGCTTTGAAATTTCAGGTCTCTCTTAAACAGTAATTTATTACCATGAAAATCCGCAATGATAATTGAAATAGAAAGAGATGGAAATGTTGTGGAAAAAAGTATTTATTTGTGGTTTATTACCCAATTAGTTTGAAGCTAAAATTGTGATATCTACGATAAGTAACGTTCAGATAACAACTTGCTTCTTTATATTTGGATTTATTATCTAACAAGGTTTCACCGTTTTTGATATAGTAACGCCCGTAACGACTGGTACTTGGTATATAGATTTCGTCAGTATCTTCACATTCGTCCATTTTATGTCTTGTAAGAGACAGAAAATTCAAAAACTTTAGGTTGTACTATAATCTCCACATGGAATAACCAAAAACAATAAAGGAAGAAATCAAATAACCCAAACCTGTATATTGTTTTCCAAACTTCATAAAGACGAATGTGGAGATTCCGTTTAAGACAAAAAGTACCAGATAAATTATTAATAGAGGTTGCAAAAACCTGAGAAAAAGTACATAGAATTAAGTTAAAAAAAGAATCATAATCTCAATGATCTGGCTTCAGCGTAATTTATACTCGAACTCATCCACCTGGGCTTGATCATGGAAGATATTTAGCTTTTGTTCTTTGACATCAATGGTAGCCACTACGTATTCGTATTGAAATTCCGGTGCTAGGGAAAATTGTTCACCGAAGACATCGGGTTTGCGGTTGCCCCTAATCAGTCTGATGAGGTGAAAGCGACCTGTTTCCGGCGCTGATTTCTTGGGTGGGTTACGAAACTGTTTGGTTCCCATTTGAGCTAAGACTTGCAGTGGAGTTTTTCCGTTCAACTTGCTGTAGCGGTAGCGATTATTATGCTTGTTCTCGAAGTTTAATGATTCACGCCTGAGATCAGCCTCTGTTTGCATCGGGAATGCTCCCGTTTGCATTTCTACCATTTTGGGCAATTTTTGTTGGTAGTGATCGTTAAATTTCTCGACTACGCCGTTACACCATGGTTCTGAGGGAGGGTATAAACCATAGTTCTATTCCGTAACTGATACAAAGCCGGATGAGCGGTCCCATCCCACGAGGGTGCTTTGGACTGCCAAAGAAAACCAGCTCATTGTCTACCTGGAGATGTTTGGGCATTCCCAAGCGAGTCCAGCTTGCCCAGAACGTTTCGTAGACCGCATTTCCACTTCGGCTTAATAAAGGTTGAACAGAACATTGGCGTGCTCCCCACAAACTGATCCACAAATAACTTAGTAGTATCGTTTAAAAATGTTAAACTATTTTTGAAAGGAGACTACTAGTGAAAAAGAAGAAACGGTCAGCAGAACAAATATTAAAAATACTTCAAGAAATAGATGCCAGTCAGGCTCAAGGATCTACAGTAGAAAAAGCGTGTAGAGAACAAGGAATAAGCGATGCGACCTACTATACCTGGCGCAAAAACTATGGCAGGATGAAAGTAGATCAAGTAAAACGCCTCAGAGAGTTGGAAAAAGAAAATGATAGGCTCAAGAAAGTGGTAGCCGATCTGTCCCTTGACAAAGCCATATTGAATGAGGCATTAAAGGGAAACTACTAAGCCCGTTTCGGAAGACCAAGGCGGTAGAACAGGTACGAGAAACAATGAAGATTTCCGAACGACGGGCATGTAAGGTATTGTTTCAGCCAAGAGCGACACAGAGGTATGTACATAAGCAACCGGATAAAGATCGAGTGTTGAGACAAGAGATTATTAGATTGGCCTGCAAACACAAACGATATGGGTGCAGGTTAATA
>JAAETN010000273.1 GCA_024228355.1 Maribacter sp.
AAGCCACAATTTCTACCACAGGTACCCCTTTTTTCAAAATTCAATCCACAAATATCTCGCATATATCACATCCTATGGAACCATCCCTTTTTTTCAGAACGCGCTCTAATTTTGGGACGTCCAACTTATGCTCGTTAATGATAACTATTGATGCATTATAATGCTCAAGGGCTAAGTCATAGTTTTCTTGAGCCTTATATATATTTCCAATATTAAAAAGTGTATTTGCTTGGCCTTCTTTATCTTCTTCTTCCTCAAAGATCACCAACGCCTGATTATATCTTTCCATTGCTTTATCATAATTACCTTGAAAATAATGCCCATTCCCTCGTCCTAACAAGTCATTTGCTTCTTCAACAGGAGATGCAAAAGTTGGAGGGCCTGACCTAACACAAGATACCATGACACAACTAACAACCAATCCGCCAATGCAAGTCAAAATTGTACAACTAAAAATCAGTACTACCCCCAAAAGGATTTTTTTCTTACTCAAGGGTTCCTCCTTCCAACGACCCATACCCCACCGATTAATAAGTCTTGTCCGATCAAACCAGTTTTACCAAAAGTTACGAATCCAATGATTACGCCAATCGTTCCACCAATTATTGCTCCGACAGCTTGTTGCGTTGTTATTTTTTGATTTGATTTAGTCATTGATTATTTTCATCCCTAAGCCATCTTCCCACTATTCCGTTTTTTCGATGTTGCTTTCGACGAACAACCTAACGCCCGCAAATCAGGCGATTGGCAAGGTCAGCAAAATCACTTCGCTGCTTTGAAACCTGCACAGGCCCAGCCAATTTCAATAATTGTACTGCTTGCCAATTCGGCTGTATTTGCATTGTTGGGCCGCCCTTTGGCCTGAGTTTAGGCTGAACTGTGCTATAACCGCCAACCAAATGAACACCCTTACAATTTAAACATTGTTACGATTGCAATACACAAACGAGCGGCTTTATGCCGTTATTGTTAGCTATATTTCTTGCTTTTTACGCCAACTTGGTGGGCTTCATCTCTTCAAGCAAAGAAAGGCACTAAGCCACATATAAAAAATAAATTTGCGATTTTCTACGGCACACGTTTGGGAGCAACGTTAGCGGATGCTTTTGCCGCTATAAGCTGCGGCCACTGGTCTGTCCGGTTGTAACCTGCTTTTGTCCGCCTGTTACAAATACCACTTGCGCCCAACCCGC
>JAAETN010000274.1 GCA_024228355.1 Maribacter sp.
GCCAACAGGCGCACGCTTTTTGTGCGTCCTTGTTGGGCGACTTGTTAAGGTGCCGAGTTACCCCAGACCACCTATTAATATAATTTGCCCTGGCTTTCAAAAATGCTCCCTTCATACTTTGGGGCTACATATTTCATTAAAGTAATCCCCAATTTTAATTTCCAAAATGTATCAAAGATGCTTCCTTTGTTGAATTTCACAATTATTCTGCTATTTCTGCATCTATGCACTTGCTCTTAAAATGCATTTATAAATGAAATTTCCTTCACACTAAAACAGCAACATTTAATTTCCGCTTCTTTTTCTGGTGTTTTATCCTTAACGCCTAAATATGGGGCGCTGGCGCGATAGCGACAGCGTCCCAGCGAACGATAGTGAGCGACATGATTTTCTTGTTAGGGCAGCTCATTCTTGGATTACACTCGAAATATATTTTCATTTTACCAGCTTCCAACGTGACCAGTTTTTCAGTTTTACCGAGTTGTACCATATTAAATACGTGAGAATTGCGAGCATGATTACCACAGCAATTGCTGTGGGCCACATTATTTGTAGCAAAACTAAAGATGTAAAGCTTAGCCCCACAACAACCATAGCTACATTAGATATTTTGCGTTCAATGGGGTGAATATTTGGCCTAAGTGGCGTCTTACAGTGGGGACAGGCAATTCCAGATACCCTTGACTCATACCAAGGCTTTCCCAAAGGAAGTGGTATCGATTTTAAAAAACGGTACTTTGTTGATTGACCGCAGTGGGGACAATTATGGTTCATTTCATGCCCTAACGCCTAAATATGGGGCGCTGGCGCGATAGCGACAGCGTCCCAGCGAACGATAGTGAGCGACATGATTTTCTTGTTATGTTTCATTAACCTATTTGGTATGTTCATATTCACCAATGTGTTTCTTTACAGCTTCATACCACCTTGTATTAATTTCATGAAGTAGATACACCCAAAAAATAGAGCCACCACTTATTGCGCAAATAATACCAGACATTTCTTTCCATTCTTTCGGGAATAAATCATCAATCCACAAACTCCATGCAATTACACCAAGAATGATGATAATAATTACAACCCAAAATCGTTTTCCAAATTTTTCCTTTTTTTGAACATATTTCAAACAGCCATTTATAAATTGCTTGTTTTTTCCTTGAAATTCTGGATATTGATTTGCGCTTGTGTACATTTTTCTATTAAACATAATCGGGATAGGGAGGAGCCTCACAGCCCCTCTCCTCCCACACCACCGGGCATACGGATCACGTACCACGGCGGTTCAAATTGCTTTATGTTCATCTTGCTGCCAATTCTGGCAACCCCAAGTTCTTAAAGTA
>JAAETN010000275.1 GCA_024228355.1 Maribacter sp.
AACTTGTTTATATAGATGTAAAATACATCTTTATACATCCATATTGGTATAAAACCGATGAAAACCTACATTTTTTACTTTAAACTTCAAAATCATCAAATGGGTTTTTAATTCGATCTAGACTTGTGCTGCTAACATGGGTGTAGATCATAGTTGTTTTAGGGCTATTATGGCCCAAAAGCTCCTGTATGTGCCTAATATCGGTACCGTTTTCCAACAAATGAGTGGCATGGCTATGTCTCAAGGTATGCAAAGTGACCGGTTTTTCCATCATGGCATTGTCCAATGCCCGTTTTAATACCTGTCTTGCACTTACAGGTGAATATTTAGAACCATTGGCCCCTTCAAAAAGAAAATATTGAGGGTTATAAGCTTCTATATAGTTGGCTAAAAGCAAGCACATTCGTTTGGGTATGGGCACATATCTGTCTTTTCTACCTTTGCCTGATTTTATATGGGTAAATCTCCTCTCAAGGTCAAGGTCATTGACCTTGATATTCAATGTTTCCCCTATTCGCAATCCGCAGGCATACAAAATACTAAGGAGGGTCTTATGCTTTAGGTTTGATAAGGAAGCCAAAATGGCCTTCACTTCGTCAATACTTAGTACCTCAGGTAACTTTGATTGTTTTTTGGGGCGCTCCAGGTTTGCTGATAACAGCGGGTCCATACCATCATATCTATAGAAGAGTTTTAATGCATTGATAGTTTGGTTTTGATAAGTGAAAGAAAAGCCATTGGCTAGAATATAACGGGTATTGTAATCTTCAAGGTCATTGACGGATATTTCTTCGACAGATTTGTCCTGGTGAAATGCATAGAACATCAAAAGCATGCTCTCATAGGTTTTTATGGTATTGTTGCTATATCGCTTTTGGGTCATCCAATTCTTGAATTTACCAATTCTGTCAAGCACATCTTGTCGGGGATTTCCCTCTATTTTTTTTCTGTTATTTTTTGATTTGGCAGGATCTATTCGCTGGGGCAACGCTCTTAGCGAACTATAATCCACATAATAATTTTTCCTTCTCAAGTACTGAAATAGGGTATTTGTGATATGTTTGGAAAAAGGGAGGTAAAAACTTTTAAGTGATTTGCTCCATCGTACGCCATCGAATCCCTTTACATATTCCTTTGTATTGAAATCATAAGGGAATGAGAGAACGAGTAATTCTTTACCCTTGTGTATTACTTTTGATAAGGTAATTGTTGTACTATTCATGAGGTTCGAAACAATATTCGCCCAAATTAAGTAGCAAAAATGATTTAATCGTATCTTAATCGAATAATGTTCGCATAAATATTCATTTAATTCACTTTCAATGAGAATACAACACGAATGTCTGTACTGTGGAAAGGAACTTGTAGGCAGGACGGATAAGAAATATTGCGATCTTCACTGTAAAAGTGCATATCAATATCAAAAGTCTAAAGAAAACCCAGAACGGTTTTACGATAAAGTTGATAATCAATTGAGACTTAACCGTAAGATATTGAAAGAATACAATAAAGGCGGTAAGGTAACGGTAAGGGCCGAAGTCCTATGGAATCTGGGATTTGACCCTAATTTCTTCACCCATTATTGGAAAAACCAAAAAGGAGATGTTTATCTATTTGTTTATGAATATGGTTTTTTGAAAAGAAAAGAGAATGGAAAAGAAAAATATATCTTGATACGCTGGCAGGATTATATGACGAAAACATCAAAGTACTGAAATGGAGTCCCTTAGAAAACAGATTAATTAATCTGTTTTCCCATATCAGCAAGAATGATTTTGCCTTTCCTATAAATCAAAAAGGCTAGGTAACCACAAGCTCAATTGCGGGAAATAAGTCACCAAAAACAAGGCGATGATCATGGCAATAAATAATGGCAATAGAGGTTTAAATACCTTTTCAATGGTCGTCTTTGCAATACCTACACCTACAAAGAGCACCGACCCTACTGGTGGCGTACATAGGCCTATACAAAGATTAAGCACCATGATGATACCAAAATGAACCGGATCAAGCCCTAATTTGGTCACGACCGGTAAGAATATAGGGGTAAAAATAAGTACAGCTGGGGTCATATCCATAAACACACCTACACACAATAACAGCAAATTAATGATCAACAGAATCACTATTTTA
>JAAETN010000276.1 GCA_024228355.1 Maribacter sp.
AAAGTGGGCGCGCGTAGCGCGGTCAACGGGTTTCTAGTTATACAAATAGACTGACAGCGTCAATGAGTAGAAGGCAAATGTCATATAACATATATAATCAATAAATTGATATTTGAATATGCATTTTGTTAAAGTTTTCATGATATTGACAATATTCCATGTGGAACCACGGCGGTCTGCATATCCACTAGGTGGGAAAACGTTGTGTATGATGGAAAAAAGAATGTGTGGCCCATGAAAGGTTTGTGGACTCTGAGGCCAGAAAAATTTTTTTCGTAAAATCCTGAATAACAAATAATTGAAGAAAACTGAAAGACATCAAAGTTTGTTTTTTGGTGCGTTTATTGCCGCAGCCGCCCAGCGGCTGCGGGCTATACGTTTGGAACACTAAGCATTGGAGGCGTAACCCCTTAAGCACTTGGTATAGGAAATGTAACGCTTTTTCCACACAGTTAAGCATAGCTACATCATTGGAACATAGCGGCATGCCTTTGAGATCACGCTATTCTGTCTGTGATTGGCTGGGGGTGTGGCGAAGGCTGATGTGATTGGCTAAAGGAAAAGTTATTTTGTTCGCGTTGACTGTTGAATAATTGATGAAGCCGGCTGGACGGACCGGAAGTCTATTGAATAATTGATGAAGCTGGGTAGTTCTTTGAGTGAAAGATATGATTCAGTCTTTTAAGGCTGGGAGCATTATGAAACCACAACCACCGAGTATTTTGAAACCTTGCATTCTGGAAAAACGAAAAAAGTTGCTAAACTGTTAAGAAACGTTAAGGTACAATGTAAGATTGTTTTAACTGTTAATGAGACTGGAAATTCCTCTAAAAGGCGAAATCGAGAATATGTTGCCAAATACAGAAAGTA
>JAAETN010000277.1 GCA_024228355.1 Maribacter sp.
GTTGGTGGTCTGGTAACAAAACTTAATATGCCATTGGGGGATTTTGTCGAAGTGGTTAATAATATTAGTGATCCAGCATGCCAATAATTGTTGATTCGGGTGAGTCATGAAAAAAACATTAAATGAAATCGATATCTCTTACTGGAATGTCAAAGATAAGGAATGGATGGCTCAACGCAAAACCACATGGCCTAGAATTGAAGCTATGTTGGTTGACCTCAAACCCAGGAAAGCGCTCAGTATAATTAAAGCCTATTACCTAAAAGGGAGAATGCCAAATTGGAAAATGTTAGAGGACTGGGGTGACGAAAGAGGGCATCTTGATATTTTTGTTTTTTTATGGCTTCATCCCAGTTGGGCAGAGTCCGTCCTCAAAGAATTGAGAGATTTGTATATTAATTCCAGGTTAATAATCGAGAGGGACCTGTCATCAGGTTTCGGAAGGTTTTTGGGGTCTCAGTCTGTTTCATTAACACAAGATTGGGAAACAATGGAAGAGGTTAACTGCCCTTATTTAGAAGGTCATGGGGAATTGTTATTTCAAGTAATGCTAGGTAATCCTATTCAAACCATATATGAAATAAAGGCCCCAAAATTAGCTAGAATGTACGGACGGGAATACCAGATACGCCCGCCAGAGTTAGACTTTGTTGATATGATGGGGGTATGGTTAACCAATAAAAACATGCTTCCGATTACTCATGATTTTCTGTATCAATATGATCAACCGCTGGAATGGTGGTATGAAAATTGTACAAAAAATGAAGAATTTTTTGCTAAACAAGTGCAAGAAGAAGCAGTACGTAATAACTTTAAGATGGCCCTCTACCGCATCCACAACTTCAACACCCAAAAAGAAGGCGACACCTGCCGCACCCGCTTCGTCCACAAAATACGCAAAATTCTCGACGAACGCGAATTCATCAGCGAGTTCAAACAAATGTGGGAA
>JAAETN010000278.1 GCA_024228355.1 Maribacter sp.
AAAAAAAATTTTATACCCGATGTTTTTAAGTGCTTTCTTGACAATTATTGGTTCCGAAGAATGATCCTGACTGATATATATCACAGTAACATTTTTGTGATGTGCCAACCCTGAAAAAATTTGTTTCTAATTTTTTAAAATTTTAAATCAATGTATACCTCTTAGCATTTTGTCAAAACTGGGTTTAACTTGATCTGAAAGATCGTCTATGATGAGAATCGATTGCGTGCAGTCAGGCACAGTCCAAAATTCCTCAGATTTCATCTCATCTTCTGGGTATTGAGAAAATATGTGGGTTTCAACATTGGGGTATTTTTGTTGTATAGACTCTGACATATCTTCATAAATCTGCTGTTGATGCGCAAAACAGAGAACAAATTTTGACACTGGTGGACATGAATTTGTAACATGTTCTAAATTTTTCAATAACCAGTTTACCAAAGTCATTTTGCCAGATCGCGAAGAACCTTAAAGCATATATTTTATTAGATCATAAACAAAAAATCACGAGAACTTAACCTATTACAGCGATAGTGTTGGGTAAATTGATATAAAAATTATCAATCATTTCCATTTTTCAATTCTTCATATGCGAGACAAGGTTCCAAATCAGAGTGACAAGTTTCCTTCAAAAGATCACCATATTCCTGCTGCATAACCCAATCAATGACCATATCATCGTTCTCATCCAATTTATAAGGAGAAAATTTTTGTGATATTAGCATTTCTAAATCTGCTCCTTTACTTAAACAATGAGCCACCACAATACAATAAAGACCACATATTTTGGAGTTTCCCTGAACATGGAAAGGACTCAATTCTAAGTCTTGCCCCAAAAACTCAGCTAATGCTAGGGAATAATATTCTGGTGTATTTGCAGAAGAGTCAAAGAGAACGACCTTTTGTCATCCTGGTCCTATCACCAACAATAGCCAATGCATTCCATCTCTGTCCGATGTTTGACTGTTAAAAATAATCACATTTACTGTTTCCAAATCCAAATATTCATCACCGAAGTATATTAAATTGTCCAAACTAAATGCACCCGTAAAATAGGGTCGAATCACTGTATCCAAGTTTCTACAAATAAAATGAATTTGCTCAGTATTCATTTCAAATATGTCTTCTGCACAGCAGAATTAGCCGAAATA
>JAAETN010000279.1 GCA_024228355.1 Maribacter sp.
ATTGGGATGTTAAGGGAGATAATACTTTGCAATTACGGGGTGGTACCGGGGTCTTTACTGGAAGATTACCATTTGTGTGGATTGGCAACCAGGTACAGGGAGTTGATTTCTTCTTCTACCAAGCGGTGGACCCAGAGTTTGAATGGCCACAGGTTTGGCGTACCAATCTTGGATTGGACAAAGCTTTGGAAAACGGGCTTGTATTAACTGCGGATGTTTCTTACACTAAAGATCTAAATGCTTCACATGTTCAAAACTGGGCATTGAGAAATCCATCAGGGAATCTAGTCGCGCCAGGGGATAATAGACCCAGATATCAAGCGAGTGATTACGCAACAAATGCTTTTGGCGGTGCAACCAACGCCTATGTATTTACAAATTCAGATAAGGGTAGAATATGGAATTTGGCGCTCAAGGCACAAAAAAACTTTGATAACGGCTTATATGCAAGTTTAGCATATAGTTATTTGAATGCTAAGGATGTCAATTCAATTGAGGCCGAAATAACAGGTGATGCCTTTGATTTCAATCCGAATCTAGGTGATGCCAATGCAGATGTTTTGGCCTTCTCCAAATACGGGGATACCCATCGTTTTATTGGAGTTGGGTCCAAGCAATTCGATTATGGTGTTGATAATAAATGGGCAACTACCATATCCACTTTCTTTGAATATGCCAAAGGAGGTCGATTTAATTATACGTATGCAGGTAACATAAATAATGATAGTTCATTTCAGAATAATGATTTAATGTATGTGCCAACTTCTTCAGAAGTGCAACAAATGCAATTTAGCGGAGCCGGACAAGCAGGTGCTTTTGAGTCGTACATTCAACAAGATGATTATTTAAGTGATAATCGAGGTAATTATGCTGAACGTTACGGTGCATTGGCGCCTTGGAGAGGTCGTTGGGACGTAAAAATATTACAAGACTATAATTTTAAAGTATCAGGAGATAAAACCCATACGATTCAATTGAGTTTTGATATATTGAACTTTGGAAACCTACTGAATTCCGATTGGGGAGTTATTCAACAACCTAATAGTCTTAATCCTTTAGCAGTTTCTGTTGATCCTGACACCAATGTACCTACATACACCTTCAATCCAGAATTAACCGAAACCTTTGGATATGACGCAAGTCTATTGTCTAGGTGGCAAGGTCAGTTTGGAGTACGTTACATTTTTTAATAAAAACTGAAAATTATTGGGAAAGCCCTGACTTAATTGTTTGGGGCTTTTTATTTTTGCAAAATGAAGTATACCAGACTTACAAAACAGCAGTTGGAAGAATTGCATCAGGAATTTATAAACTTTTTGGTGACACAATCAATTTCTGGTGATGAATGGAAGCAATTGAAAGTTGACAAACCTGATGTAGCGGAGGACGAATTGGATGTTTTTAGTGATTTGATATGGGAAGGAGTTCTGAATAAGGTGGCTTATCTTGAGAATGTTTCGGCACAACAAATGCATTTGTTCGAATTGACGGATAAAGAGATGAAATTGATTTCCGTCAAAGTAATGAATCCTGATATTGATTTGACCACTGAATTGGGCTTCAGTTGGTTCAAAAAAAATTGGCAATCCGATTTTGTGGAATATCTTACGGCATCCAAAGCTTATACTGCTGATAGGAACTTGGATAAGTTCAATTTAATACAACAAGGAGCTGTAATCACAAAAGGTGATCTATACAAATGGTTCGAAAGTATGATGGAGTAACATTATTGCCCTTCCTGGGCAGGCAGGAATCCACAATACTTTATATTTACAATAGAATTGAATTAAATGGCACAAAAACCAAGCATACCTAAAGGAACAAGGGACTTTTCACCGGTTGAAATCGCAAAGCGCGATTATATATTCAATATTGTAAAAAAGCACTTCAAGGTATTTGGTTTTCAACCAATAGAAACTCCTTCTTTTGAAAATTCAGATACCCTTATGGGTAAATATGGTGATGAAGGGGACCGATTGATTTTTAAAATATTGAATTCTGGGGATTTTATCAGTAAGGTTGACGATGTCACCTATAGCTCAAAAAACTCTAAATCATTAACACCAAAGATTTCTGAAAAAGCGCTTCGCTATGATTTAACGGTTCCTTTCGCCCGTTATGTTGTAATGCACCAGAACGAGATTGATTTTCCTTTTAAGCGATACCAGATTCAACCTGTTTGGAGGGCGGATCGGCCGCAAAAAGGTCGTTTTAGGGAGTTTTATCAATGTGATGCGGATGTGGTCGGCGCAAATTCACTTTTACAGGAGGTTGAATTGATTCAACTTTATGATCGTGTTTTTACAGATCTAAGGCTGGAAGGTGTTTCCATAAAATTGAATAACCGTAAGATCCTTGCAGGTATTGCAGAGGTTATCGGTGCCAGGAACAATCTGGTTAATTTTACCGTTGCTTTGGATAAGTTGGACAAGATCGGGGTAGAAGGTGTGAAAAAAGAGATGTTGACCAAAGGCATTTCTGAGCAATCCTTGACAAAAGCAGCCCCTTTATTTTCCCTCACAGGATCTAATACCGACCAGTTGGCAACCTTAAAGAATTTTCTAGCCGGCTCTGAGCAAGGAAGAAGGGGCGTTGAAGATCTTGAGTACATTATAAAGGCATTTGATGAGTTGGGCTTACAATCCACTAGGCTGGCTTTGGATGTGACCTTAGCGAGGGGACTTAACTATTATACAGGTACAATTTTTGAAGTTGCAGCTCCCTTAGGAGTGCAAATGGGTTCAATAGGTGGGGGCGGAAGATATGACGACCTTACAGGTATATTTGGACTCAAGAATGTAAGTGGTGTAGGCATATCCTTTGGATTGGACCGTATTTATCTGGTATTGGAAGAATTAGGATTATTCCCAGAAGCATTGGATAGAACCTTGGATGTCCTCTGTATAAATTTTGGTGAAAAAGAATCCATGACTGCATTGAAATTGGCTGATCAATTTAGAAAACAAGGTTTTAAGGCAGATGTTTATCCTAGCAATGCCAAAATGCAAAAACAGATGAAATATGCCAATAACCGCAATGTACCTTATGTGATTCTAATTGGCGAAAAGGAAATGACGGCTAATTCCTTTGTGGTTAAGAATATGACTTCCGGAGAACAGAATACCTATAGTTTAGAGAATCCCAATGAATTTCTAAACACCCTATAACCTTTTTTTGATTGCTCTGATTACTGTTTTATAATATTCAATCGTATGTGGTACATACTTATCAGGATTGGCCATTCCCCAAGTTTCCTCAGAAAATTGGATTAAGGAAATGAGTTTCAAGTCATTGACTTCGCTATCTTGTTTTTTAAGATTGGATAGTGGCGTTTTCAATTCACATAAGTAGGTATGGTGAAATTCACGGTCTATCAGTTCATTACAATGTTTTTGAACGGATTTAAAAACCCCTATCTTCTGCAATTCATCTTTTGTGATTTTCAAGCCTATCTCCTCTGATACTTCGCGAATGGCCGATGTTTCATAATCCTCCCCGGCGCCTATATGCCCTGCAAC
>JAAETN010000280.1 GCA_024228355.1 Maribacter sp.
GGATACTCCTGAAAAAATCATAAAGGATATTGGCATTATTCAGAAGGAACTGCCCGTGGACCTTTTGGAATTCTTTATCCTTACGCCTCTTCCCGGTTCCCAGGACCACAAGGATTTTGTCGAAAAGGGTATCCCTCTCGATACGGATATGAACAATTACGATGTCACACACGTCACAGCCCCGCATGACACCTTGTCAGCAGACCAATTGTTGGAAATTTACAACAGCGCATGGGAAATATACTATTCCCCGGATCATGTGGAGCGAATTCTACGCAGAGCCAGGAAGTGGGGATTCAAAGTCGAAAAAATGATGTGGATGACCCTCGAATTTTACGCCTGTATCACTATTGAAAAAGTACATCCCCTTGAAAGTGGAATCTTCCGCCGCAAGTACCGACGTGACAGACGGCACAGCTTTCCACGTGAAAATCCCATTGCTTTTTATAGCCGTTACCTGTGGGAGATCGTAGCGAAACCCTACCAATTCTTTTGGGTATACAAGAATTACAAAAAAATATTAAAACGAGTGATAGAAAACAAATCCGAAGCCAGGGAAATCGATGTGGCCATGGAACCCGTGAGTGCATCGGAACAGAAAGAACACAATCTTTATAGGGCAACAGATTGACTTGCCCCCGTTCTGTATCTGTCGTTCGCAGATATTCATCACATAGCCTTATTTGCATGATAATTATTTTGATCAATTGGAGACTTGAGGCATGCTTTTGCTGGCCGAAAGTTTAAAGTCGCAGAAGTTTTTCATAGTTTTTATTTTCTGCCAATGGTATAGCGCAAGGCAAATAGTTTTGTAAAGGACGCATATTTTGCCTGCTTTTACCATCTTTAAATCAACGATTACTTTAAGAAGATATTCCTGATTTATATACGAAAAGAGAAAAATTACAATATTCTTCATAAAAAACTAAAGAGGCAAAAAAAAGA
>JAAETN010000281.1 GCA_024228355.1 Maribacter sp.
AAGGAACTTTCAAATGGCAATTTCCTGTTGAACTACCATTATTGGTAAATCAAAGATGGACGATTTGTCTCAAACGATCTTCAATTACTGATCGCGTTGCGAATGTGAAGAAAACAGAGGACTTCTCCTTTACGATCATAGTGGGATCTAAATCTTTTTCCACTAATTTAGCTGATCACGTAGGGTATATAGCGAGCGCTAGACATTTGGTCGTAGTTTTGAGTAGACTAATTCTGAATGATTTCGATAAACTAGTATATTTTCAACTGATAGCCAACGATGTACTGATTGCAACAGTTGGTGAAAATTGCAAACTGTTTCTTGGCAATAAAATCTCTTATGCTTTAGGATTAGAGAGGTCTGCTTCGGTGTTGGGTCCTATGGTTTCTCTATTTTTTGAAGGTAATTATTTAAATGATGGGCTGTACGATATGAGTGTTTTGAACAAAAATGTGATTTATGTGATGGTAGACTTAGTGCGCAGCAGTATTTTTGGGAATAAACAAATTCTGATTGTTGGAACGATTGACAAGAATCAAAATTCTGACCCTCCCGCCTACGATTTGACTCAAAGTCCTATAAACAGTGTAAAGATACAATTTTTAGATTTTGAAGGTGATATGATTAAATTCTGCCCTATCTCTGATAACGATTTTCTGTTCGCAGTGGATTTTCAATTTAAACGTGCTTTAGTGATGTAAAATATTGTATGTAAACACTACCAAAACATGCAGATAAGAAACATGCGTGTCATAAAACAACATTGTCAATTATGGGTGGTTTCCGCATCAATGGGTTCTCTTTCTTCGCCCGAAACTATATGGTGCATTTGGAAAAAAAAAGGGTGCAAAATTCGAC
>JAAETN010000282.1 GCA_024228355.1 Maribacter sp.
AGAGCATCTACTCACTTCAAAAGAAGGCTTGCCTAGAAGATCTTGGTACAAACACCAAATCTATGCTCCTGGTTTCTATACGGGTTATGGGGTAAAAACCTTACCTGGTGTTCGGGAGGCCATTGAACAAAAAGATTGGAAAGAAGCACAGGAACAAATCATTAAACTTTCAGGCACCCTTAAAGACTTCAATATTTATATTCAAGAACTTAACACAATGCATTAATAATTAAACTTATGACATCAAATTATAAAAAAATTTTTACCGGAGAGTCTCTGTTAGCTAAACAAATCGTTGGCAAACTGCATGAAATTGGAATTGAGGCAGTGGTCAAAGATGAAGCGGAATCCGCTAGATTGGCAGGTTTTGCCTCTTCAATGCTTGGACAGGTAGAATTATATGTCAATAATGATGAAGTGGAAAGCGCAACTAAAATAGTTGAGGAATTCATAGCTACTTAATATTTTAATACAATTACTTTCTTAAAAAAGGCATCTGATTTTGCCATAAACAAGATGGACTTTTTTCAGTTACCCTTTTGTTAATTAACTAATTGGGTATTAATTATATCTTGTAAACTTTAAAATTTTCCTATCTTTAACTTCCTAGGAAGTAAAATACTCCTTGGCATCCCCCCTATTTATATATTCCCCCACCTGTGTCTATTATTAATTATATGACTGTTTGTTCCTAGATATTACAGTACATAATCATTTGAATTTCCTTGAACTGGATAGTTAAAAAGATATAGGCATACAGCTTGTTTTCAATAGATTGAAAAGTTCCCCCCTTTTTTACATTTCTTTTTTGCACTGTAACTGGATAATAATTTAAATATACTATCATGGAATTAATGGAATTGAATGAAACGAAGCTACATGAATTATTGGGCAAGGTAGTCACCGAAATGGGTGCAGCAGCGAACGGACCACTTGTCATTATAGGGGATAAACTTGGCCTTTACAAAACCCTGTCGGAATCTGGACCACTGACCCCTAGCGAATTGGCAATGGCCACGAGTACATCTGAAAGATATGTTCGTGAATGGCTATCGGCACAGGCCGCCTCTGGTTATATTACATATGATGCAGAAAAAAATAATTTCTCGATGACTCCGGAGCAAGCTGCAGTATTCGGCGATGCCAAAAGTCCGGTTTTTATGACCGGGGCATTCTATGCGATTACCTCGGTATATCACGATGAGCCAAAAATTGAACAGGCATTCATTACAGGTGAAGGTGTTTCTTGGGGAGATCATAATAACTGCCTCTTCTGTGGAACTGAAAAGTTCTTCAGTCCGTCCTATGAAGGCAATCTCATTACTAACTGGTTACCCGCTTTGGAAGGTGTTGTTGAAAAACTGGAAAAAGGGGCCAAGGTTGCCGATATCGGTTGTGGTCATGCGGCCTCTACCGTTATAATGGCTAAAGCCTTTCCTAATTCCACATTTTATGGATTTGATTTTCATGACAAATCCATTCGAAAAGCGAAACAAAGGGCTAGGGAAGCTGGAGTAAGCAATGCCTCCTTCAAGGTAGCTACCGCAAAGAATTTCCCGGGCAAGGATTACGATTTTGTCACTTTCTTTGATTGCCTACACGATATGGGTGATCCCGTTGGGGCATGTGCCCATGTGAAAGATGTCTTAAAACCAGACGGTACCTGTATGGTAGTTGAACCTTTTGCCAAAGATACCTTGGAGGAAAACTTGAATCCAGTAGGTCGTGCTTTCTATGCATTTTCCACGATGCTTTGCACCCCGTGTTCCCTTAATCAGGAAGTTGGCCTAGCCTTAGGTGCCCAAGCCGGAGAAAAACGACTGAAAGAAGTCATTACTTCCGGTGGCTTCAATAGGTTCAAAAAAGTGGTGGAAACCCCTTTTAATTTAATCCTGGAAGCAAGGGCGTAAACTAGACATTGAGGCGATAAAGGGCGAAGTGGAATCTGTATGGTTGATAGGTTTCACTTCCTTTTTGGTTTGTAAAGTTGATTTGCTCTCAACAAAGAGTGAATAGAACTACTCAATATCGATAGTAAGTTCAATTTTCCATAGATCTGGAGAATATGAACATCTTTAATATATAATGGGCCGGACCAATACCGTTTATGCAGAATAGCTTACACACTTGGCATGGTTTGAAGCTTCCTATACAGAATATTAACCTATTGGTCTCCACTTTATTAAATTAGTTATCTTTAACAACAAACAATCCGCACTCATTTCCATTGGATTGTTTTTATCCCCCCTTTTTTCATAATGGATCAACATCCATTAAATAATTGTGACGAATCCCAAAAATTCATCTGCACTATATTGTTTGAAGAATTTTGAATCAGTCGAAAAGATAATAGAATACATGACCAAACACAGAAGTACCCCTATTGAGATTGGTGTGTCTGATTTTAAAAAAATTGGATATCAAATGATTGAT
>JAAETN010000283.1 GCA_024228355.1 Maribacter sp.
AGAAGATGTAGTAGTATCTGAAATAATGCGGGGGAAAGGCATTGGTAGAAAACTCATGGAAATGCTTATTTCAGAAGGTCAAAAAATAAACCTATCGGAAATACTGTTATTTAGTGGACATCATAGAAAACCAGCCATTGCATTGTATAAAAGTCTAGGATTTAAATTAAAGGATAGCGGATTATATCGTTTGCCATTGAATTAAGCTATTGTAGCATATATCTAATATCCTCATAACTAAACTGACTTTAAGTACTAGTGCGATTTTGGTATGTGACTAATTTTTTGGCCGTATATTGGTAAGTTTCAAAATAATGGAAAGGAATATTTATACTTGATTTTAGACTAAGAGCCCGATAATATTAAAATGATAAATAACTTACGCTAGAAATTAACTAAAATGAAATGGAGAATATCTTTGGTACTAATAATGTTGCTAATCATCTTATCAGGATGCTATTTCTGGAAACCAAAGGTTTTAATTATTGGTGATTCCATATCAATCGAATACACCCAATATGTCAAAGAATATTTCATTGGTGAAGCGAGAATAAAGCATAATCCTGGTAATGCCCAGCACACTGGTGTTGGCTTGGATATGCTAAAAGATTGGTTAGATGACAAAGAATGGGACATTATTTTGTTCAATTGGGGTTTGTGGGATTTATACCATAGAGAACAGTACATAAAGGGAAAAAAGAATCAGACGATACCCTCAAGAAAAGTAACTTGTACCATTGACGAATACACATCAAATCTTGATTCAATTGCAAGTATATTAAAAAAGACTCAAGCAAAATTAATGTTCATCACTACAACATATGTGCCTGAAAATGCGGTTGGTCGCTCCACAACAGATGTAATAAGATATAATGAGGCTGCAAAAAAAATAATGAAAAAGCACTCAATTAATGTCATCGATATCTATGAGCCATCAAGGTCAATACATGAGAAATATAAAAAAGGTTTGACCGACCCCCACTATACAAGTGAAGGATATCAAAAGCTGAGCGAAATAATAATCAACAATATTGAACCAAAAATTGAATTATTAAATACTGAATAGCTGTTATGATAAAGATTTAAACCTTGGCATATGTTTCACTGTTCAATCAACTCATATTCATTGCGTATAATCTGTCAATCATCTATTTTAATTAGGGCATTTTCCTGCCAATTCCCATACCCCTCAATCATTTACCACGAAACTATCTAAACAGTTGAGTTCCAATACTGAACAATTAAATTAAATGGGAACTTGAAGAAAATGGAAAGAGCATAATTATTGTACTCTATAAAGCAAAGGATGAAATCCTGGAAATAAATGTGATGGTCACTTATAAAGTAATTTCCGAGCACAAGGGTATGGTAGAAGGTGTAGTAGTATATGAAATAATTCAGGGGAAAGGCATTGGTAGAAAACTCATGGAAAATGCTTATTTCAGAAAGTCAAAAAATAAACCTATCGGAAATACTGTTATTTAGTGGACATCATGGAAAACCAGCCATTGCTCTTTACAAAAGTCTAGGGTTCAACCTAAAGAATAGTGGATTGTACACCTTAAAGTTATGACCAAGTGTTGCGTTAAAGTTGCATTGTCAAATTCATTCATTCTGGAATATCCTAGCACTAATTTTTACCCTGACTAATTTGACTTTTTAATTCTTCCATAGATTCTTGAAGTTGTCGTAACAAACCCTTTTCGGTTGTAGCATCAATTCCAAAGGTAATCTTACTGTTCACCTGCCAAATTTCCTGGATCTGATGTGGCTCAATTTCATATGGTGGGTATGTCTCATTCAAAGATATCAAGGTAATATTATTCGAAGTAGGTGCCTTTTCAATTTTTTTGACCAGAACAGCATCCTGTAATACAATTACGTACATTTTATTGGGACTCACATGTGTAATATCTTCAACTGCTTTGGCAAGTACCCACTCCCCTGGTTTCAAATTCGGCAACATACTATCCCCTTCCACCTGAAAACCACGATATGACGCATTTCTGAATTCTGGAAGAGGCAAGTCAAAAGCAGGCAATTGTTTGTACCAGCTCGTATCCTGAATATTTTGAGGATAACCGGCGGCAGCTTTGGCGTTTACCAAGACCATATTTTCATTATCAGCTGAATCTACAGTTACTACTTTTGGAATAATACTGGTATTCGATGGTTCTAAATACTGCAATTCACTTTCTGCAAATAGCCATAAAGGATTTATTTTGAATTGTTTCAACAACTCAGCAACTACTTTACCCGATAATTTTGTGCGGCCTCTTTCAATATCTGCAGTCGTATTTGATATGCCCAATACCTTGGCAAATTCCGCTTGTGTATAACCAAATTCCCTTCGAACTTCGGTGAAACGCTTTAATGTTACTTCATTTTCCATAATCCCAATTTGGTCGAGCACAGTCATGACCTAGTTATTTAAAGTATAGCATCACCTCTCGACTGCGCTCGAGGGGGCTGTCATTTTTTACTACCCAAAGATACACAATTTGGAATATATCCAAAATATTTGTGGAATATTTCCATATTTAGGAATATATCCATATATTTGGATTATATACCAATAACGAAATGACAAATAATACAATTCAAGACAAACTCAGTTTTTTTGCTTTGGAAGGAGCTAGGGATGTTATACATGAAAATAGATTGTTTAACAATAGGAGGAGAAGACATTCAACACCCATAATGGCTAACAACATAGAGCGCAACAATGGTTTGGAAGTTAAAAAAAGTGTACAGTTAAGCTTATTCTAAATGCTATGGATAATTCAAGATTTTTAATTTATGATGGAAGTTTTAATGGTTTTCTAACGGCTGTTTTTACAGCTTTTGAAAATAATCTGGACGTATTGGGATTTAAGTGTGAAACAGCAAACCAAAAAGGATTGTTTTTAGATACAGAAATTATCGTAACTCAAAAATCAAAAGCGAAAATGGTTTGGGAAAGTATCGAAAAGAAAAGTCATACTGCCGTCCGAAATATTTACTTTGCCTTTTTAAGCGAATCGAATGGTATAGAGTTTTTACTCTATCAATATATCTTAAAACTTTATGGCATGCTAAACCCTACTGAAATTGAGCAATCGCCCATAATTGAAAATAAAATTTCCAAATTGGCCATAAACGTGAGTCGGGAAAAATCCCAAATTGAAAATTTAGTCCATTTTCAGTCCATCAATGATGATATATACATCGCCGAAATAGAGCCCGGTTTTAATATACTCCCATTAATATCAAGACATTTTCGGTATCGCTATCCAAAACATCAGTGGATCATTTTTGATAGTAAACGAAATTACGGTATGTACTATGATGGTAGTTTAATTGAAATGATTTCAAAAGAAACCAAGAACATGTATTTAAATACTAATATGGGCCTTAATTCGTATGGGAATAGCAATTTTAGAATGGCAATCTAACATAACTAGGGTTACTTTGATTTTTACTCTCATGATTGTCACTCTTAATTTGAAGAGAACATTGATGGTTGTTAAACTGCCATAGATTAGGTTAATCAAAATCCCAATCAATGCTATGATTTCTTGTTCTCCCCCTACAAAAGTGATCAATATTACGCCAATACCAAGTTTGCATCTACTCATTTTCCAAATTCCTGATGTACAATACATGATCCTATGCATAATTTTTTTATGCGCAATTCTAAATTTCTGTCGAAATAATATTGCACGTTTGAAAAATCAAAACTAGGCCAGCTTCCTTTTTATAGGTCAAAATCGTAACTTTGCAACTTTGCTTTGAAAAGATGATAAACTACGAGGAAAATATAGAGGTTAAAGGGGCTCGCGTCCATAATCTCAAAAACATTGATGTTACGATTCCGCGCGAAAAACTAGTGGTAATCACTGGATTATCCGGGAGTGGTAAATCATCCCTCGCATTTGATACGATCTATGCAGAAGGTCAACGCAGGTACATTGAAACCTTTTCTGCTTATGCTCGGCAATTTTTAGGTGGACTTGAGCGTCCTGATGTTGATAAAATTGACGGCCTCTCCCCTGTTATCGCCATAGAACAAAAAACAACTTCAAAATCGCCAAGATCAACGGTTGGTACGATTACTGAGATTTATGATTTTCTGAGATTATTATTTGCTAGAGCGGGAGACGCATATAGTTACAATTCTGGCGAAAAAATGGTTAGTTATTCTGACGAGCAGATAAAAGAGCTCATTAAGACGGACTTTAAAGACAGGAAGATCAACATTCTAGCCCCTATCATAAAATCAAGGAAAGGGCATTATAGAGAACTATTTGAACAAATTGCCAAACAAGGGTTTGTAAAAGTGCGCGTTGACGGTGAGATAACCGATATTGTTAAAGGCATGAAGGTTGACCGTTATAAGACCCACGACATAGAAATAGTCGTAGATCGTCTTAAAATCAATGAAAATACCGAATTGGACAATCGAATGTCGGAAACCATAAATACCGCCATGTACAGCGGAAACAATGTGCTGATGGTTCTTGAAGAAGGTGGTAAGGAGCCGCGATACTTTAGCCGCGATCTCATGTGCCCAACGACAGGCATTTCCTATCCGACTCCTGAGCCCAATACATTTTCCTTCAATTCTCCAAAGGGCATGTGCAAAAGTTGTAACGGCCTTGGTCATGTGTATGAGGTCAATGAGTTAAAAATATTCCCGAATAAAAAGCTTTCAATTCAAGCAGGTGGTATTGCACCACTAGGGGAATACAAGAAATCTTGGGCTTTTAAACAGATTGAAACAATTGCTCAGCGTTATGAATTTCAACTTTCTGACCCTATAAACAAGATTCCGGCCGAAGCAATTAATATTTTACTCAATGGTGGACGGGATAGTTTTCAAATAGAATCAAAAACACTTGGTGTAAAACGAAATTATAAGATTGATTATGAGGGAATCTCTAATTTCATAAAAAATCAGTTTGAGGAAGCCGACTCCACCTCAATAAAAAGATGGGCTAAGGAATATATGGATAGGATTACGTGCCCATCCTGTAATGGATCTAGACTGCGTAAAGAATCGCTGAATTTCAAGATTGACGAAACCAATATTGCTGAACTTTCTAATATGGACATTGCCGAAGTAGCTGAATTCTTCGACGGTTTAGAAAGTAAGTTAGATGGAAATCAACTAATAATTGCTGAAGAGATCATTAAGGAAATAAAAACCCGTATTCGGTTTTTGTTGAATGTTGGGCTGGATTATCTTTCACTCAACCGCAGTTCTAAATCACTTTCGGGAGGTGAGGCCCAACGAATTCGTTTGGCAACTCAAATTGGGACACAATTGGTTGGAGTGCTATATATATTGGATGAGCCTAGCATTGGCCTCCATCAACGGGACAACAATCGGCTTATCAGCTCTTTGGAAGCGTTGCGCGACATAGGAAACTCCATAATAGTAGTAGAACATGATCGGGATATGATTGAACGTGCCGACCATGTAATTGACATGGGTCCTAAAGCCGGCCATCATGGCGGTGAAATTATTTCTGAAGGGACTCCTAGCGAATTATTAGCACACCATACCTTAACGGCTGACTATATCACTGGGATTATAGAAATTCCCGTTCCTGCAAATCGTCGAAAAGGAAATGGCAAAAAAATAGTGTTAACAGGTTGTACGGGTAATAATCTTAAGAACGTTGGCATAGATATTCCATTAGGTCAAATGATTGGCGTAACAGGTGTTTCCGGTAGTGGTAAATCAACATTGATCAATGAGACCCTCTACCCTATTATGAATGCCCATTATTTTAATGGAGTTCGTAAGCCTATGCCCTATAAATCAATAAAAGGGTTGGAGCATATTGATAAGGTTATTGATATTAACCAATCGCCTATTGGCAGAACGCCCAGATCAAATCCTGCAACCTATACCGGTGTTTTTAGTGAGATACGTTCACTCTTCACTAAAACGCCTGAAGCAGCCATTAGAGGTTATAAACCAGGTCGTTTTAGTTTTAATGTTAAAGGCGGAAGATGTGAAACTTGTCAAGGAGGAGGATTACGGGTTATAGAAATGAATTTTTTGCCAGATGTCTTTGTAGAATGCGAAACATGCAACGGCAAACGATTCAATAGGGAGACGCTTGAAATAAGATATAAGGGAAAGTCAATCTCAGATGTTTTGGAAATGACAATTGATGATGCTGTTTCATTTTTTGAATTGATTCCTAAAATACACCGCAAGTTAAAGACCATTCAAGATGTAGGATTGGGTTATATTTCACTAGGGCAACAATCAACTACCTTATCGGGCGGTGAGGCCCAACGAATTAAGTTGGCCACCGAGCTATCAAAACGTGATACTGGTAATACTTTTTATATCTTGGACGAGCCCACAACAGGACTGCACTTTGAAGATATACGGGTATTAATGGAAGTTCTGAACAGATTAGTTGACAAAGGAAATACCGTTCTTGTCATTGAGCACAATATGGACGTGATAAAAATGATGGATTACATCATCGATATAGGCTATGAAGGTGGCCGTGGTGGCGGAATGATTGTTGCCAAAGGAACTCCTGAACAGGTTAGTAAAGATAAAAAGAGCTATACCGCACAATTTTTAAGAAAGGAACTGGGTTTTAGTACAGAGAATCCTAGAATATCGGTAACCAATAAGTGGAATAAAATTTGAGGACATAAAGTACTTGTCCTAGTCTAGAAATAAAAAGTATGAGAAAAGAACAACATCACAAAGGTTGGAATGAAATCAAAACTAATGATTCATGGGCCATTTTTAAGATTATGGGGGAATTCGTTACGGGATTTGAAAAAATGAGTGCCATAGGTCCTTGTGTTTCTATTTTTGGTTCTTCCCGAACTAAGGAAAATATGGATTTCTATAAACTGGCTGTTAGTATTTCCAAAAGCATATCCGAGGCGGGTTATGGTATTATCACCGGTGGTGGACCTGGTATTATGGAAGCAGGTAATCGCGGGGCACATTTAGCGGGTGGCACATCAGTTGGATTGAATATCGATTTGCCTTTTGAACAACATGACAATCCGTATATTGATGGTGATAAAAGCTTGGATTTTGATTATTTTTTCGTCCGTAAGGTCATGTTTGTTAAATACTCTCAAGGCTTTGTGGTAATGCCGGGCGGTTTTGGAACCTTGGACGAACTTTTTGAGGCAATAACACTTATACAGACCAACAAGATTGAAAAATTCCCAATTATTCTTGTGGGCACCAAGTTTTGGAGCGGCCTTTTTGATTGGGTTAAAAGTACAATGCTTGACGCAGGTAATATTAGTGTAGAGGATTTGGATTTGATCAAAATAGCAGATAACGAACAAGAAGTAGTCAATATTTTGGATTCCTTCTACAAGGGTCGGTCCTTAAGCCCAAATTTCTAAATCAGTTTCTTGAAACAAAAAATACATACTTATTTCATTTTTTTAATACTTACCATTTTATATGGTGGGCAACAGATAAGTGCCCAACACAGGAACACGCTTACTGTAATATTGAACGGAGAGGCCAAAGAATTGAATATTCAACAAGAATTTATTTACAAGAATACCTCTCGATATCCTTTGGAAGTTCTATATTTTAATGACTGGGCCCATGCTTATTCCAATAAGAATACAGGTTTAGCAGAACGTTTTGCCGAGGAATTCAAAAAGAGTCTTCATCTTGCCAATGACAATGAACGGGGAAGAACCAATATAATAAGTGCTGTCGACGATGAGTATAGGGGATTGCATTATGAGAGAACTTCAGAAAAAGACATAATAAAGATTGAACTTAACAAAACACTTTTACCGGATGAGAGTGTTCAACTATTCATAACCTATTCGGTAAAACTGCCTCCAAATAAATATACCCCTTACGGTTATAACAATAGGAATGAGTATTACTTGAAAGATTGGTATTTGACACCAGCTGTTTTTGACGGTAAATGGCACTTATATTCCAATAAGAACCTCGAGGATCTATATACAGATATCACAAGAACAACCGTAAATTTCAAGTACCCCGAAAATCTGTATTTGGCAACCAATTTCAGAAGTCTAGGTAATTCGAGGTTTCCTGGGGGTCAACAAGCGCAGTTAGAAGCCATTCAACAGAAGAACTGTGAAATACATTTGAGCCCCTTTAAAAAATTTACTACTCATGTTACGCCACATATGACAATGGTAACTGATATTGATGCTTCAAAATATGATAAAATAGCGCAAGGGATTTCGATAAACAAAGTGGCAAAATTCATTTTTGAAAATCTAGGTAGATACCCTCACTCACAATTAATTGTCAGTAAGACCGACTATGACAAGAATCCTCTGTATGGCATTAATCAATTACCCTCTTTTATACGACCCTATGAGGAGCAATTTCAGTTTGAGATGAAATTCCTAAAAACTGCATTGAATAAGTTTTTGGAAGAAACTCTGTATCTAAACCCAAGAAAAGAACAATGGCTTAAAGATGCTATCGCCAACTATCTAATGATAGCCTATGTAGAACAGTTTTATCCTAACCAAAAACTTTTGGGGAAATTATCCAAAATATGGGGTATTCGAGGATTTAATCTTGCAAAAATGGGTTTTAACGAACAGTATCCGTTTTTATATATGCTCACGGCAAGAAAAAACTTGGATCAATCACTAAGAACCCCTAATGATTCATTAATTAAATTCAACCAAAAAATAGCCAATAAATATAAGGCCGGTATGGGGTTATCGTATCTGGCAAGCTATATTGGCAAGGACAAAATTGATAATAGTATAAAGACTTATTACAAACACTATTCCCTGAATTCGGCAAAGGTCATAGATTTTGAGTCAATATTAAAACGGTCAACCGACATAGATATTGACTGGTTTTTCAATGACTATTTATCAACAGCCAGAAAAATAGATTATAAGATAAAGAGGATTGAAAAGCTGGATGATTCACTTAGGGTTACCATTAAAAATAAAGAAGGAACAAATGTGCCGATTTCAATTTTTGGCTTGAAAAAAGACTCTGTGATTTCCAAATATTGGTTCACGGACATATCCACAGAAAAGACTTTTACAATTCCAAGAGGGCAAGAGGATAAAATGGTCTTGAACTATGATCACAAAATACCGGAATTTAACGAACGTGATAACTGGAAATCCTTAAAAGGTTTTTTATCAAGTAATAAAAAACTCCAATTCCGATTTTTCAAAGATGCTGAAAACCCATATTACAATCAGGTATTTTATGTGCCTGTGCTAGGTTTTAATATTTATGACGGCTGGACACCTGGAATGCGCATCTACAATAAGACGTTCCTAGAAAAACCGTTCGTCTATGATTTCGCTCCCTCCTATGCCTTAAGGGAAAAGTCATTCGTTGGCTATGGTAAATTAAATTATCGAAAATACTTGAGTAAAAGTGGACTGTATGTTGCAAATTATGGTTTGCGAGGTTCTACATTTCATTATCAAGAAAATTCTAGATACTCTACCATTACACCTTCAATAGGATTTGGTTGGCGACCTGAAAATCTACGCTCAAATAAGCGAGATTTTGTTAGTTTGCGCTACGTTAACGTTATCAGGGACCAGGACCCGAATTTACAGAATATTGAAACAGATCCGGATTACAG
This sequence comes from Maribacter sp., assembly GCA_024228355.1. Classification (GTDB taxonomy): domain Bacteria; phylum Bacteroidota; class Bacteroidia; order Flavobacteriales; family Flavobacteriaceae; genus Maribacter_A. The sequence continues at coordinate 9,609 of JAAETN010000283.1, forward strand.
TGTTTTGAATGCTAGATATACCCATATAGATAATGGCATTATAGACTATTTTTCCTGGTTTGCAGATGCGCAATACAGTGGCGATTTTAGCAAGCTTACTTTTGAACTGGAGTATCGAAAGTTATTTGAAAACAATAGGCAATTTAATTTTAGGTTTTTCGCGGGCAAGTTCTTGAGTAATAAAATTGATCCAAATATCACTTTCTTTGACTTTGCACTTGACAGACCAAACGACTATCTGTTTGATTATAACTATTTAGGTAGGTCAGAAGAAACAGGTGTATATAGCCAGCAGATTATAATTGCCGAAGGTGGTTTTAAATCAAAATTGGGAAATCCATTTTCCAACAATTGGATGGCTACTGTTAATACAAGCCTTAATATTTGGCGATGGATCGAGTTCTATAGTGATTTCGGATTTATGAAAAGAAAGAACGAAAAAGAACGCCTTGTTTATGATTCTGGTGTTCGACTTAACTTGGTCACCGATTATTTTGAATTGTATTTCCCATTATATTCCAATAATGGTTGGGAAGTCTCCCAACCAAATTATGAAGAAAAAATAAGGTTCATTGTTACTATAAGCCCTAAGACCTTAACAGGATTGTTTACAAGAAAATGGTTCTGATCTATTATCATATTCTCAAATAAATAGGCCCAATATTATTATTAACTGATATTTGGATATTTAATTAACGAATAATTTAACAATAATTAAAAATATTAACTTATTTCTGCTTTGCAAAATTCCTTGGCGTGTGGTATTTTTGTAAAAAACCAAACAGCTTTTAATGGATACTTCTCCCAAGACCAGTAATGACATTTCCTTTGATGACTTTAAGACTCAAATTCTAGGTGACTATGAGATAGCAGTTGTAAGTAGGGTGTGCAGCCTATTGGGTAGAAAAGAGGTGCTTACAGGAAAGGCCAAGTTTGGTATATTCGGTGATGGCAAGGAATTGCCACAATTAGCTATGGCAAGGTCATTTAGAAACGGGGACTTTAGAAGTGGATATTATAGGGACCAGACTTTCATGATGGCATTAGGTTTGTTGAGTGCTAAGGAATTTTTCCATGGCTTGTATGCAACTACTGATTTGGAAAAGGAACCAATGAGTGCTGGTCGGCAAATGGGAGGGCATTTCATAACCTACAGTCTTAATGAAGATGGTACATGGAAAGATTTGACCCAACAGAAAAACAGTAGTGCCGACATATCATGCACAGCAGGCCAAATGCCTAGATTATTGGGACTGGCCCAGGCATCAAAGGTTTATCGAAATTTACCGAACTTAGACGCTTCCAAATTCTCAGATAAGGGCAACGAAGTTGCCTGGGGTACTATAGGCAATGCCAGTACTAGTGAAGGACTGTTTCTAGAAACCATAAATGCTGGGGGAGTTCTTCAGGTTCCCATGGTCGTTAGTGTATGGGACGATGAATATGGTATTTCAGTACCAGCAAAATATCATACCACTAAAGAAGATATTTCGAAAATGCTCAGTGGTTTTCAAAGAGATGATAAGGACAAAGGGTATGAAATCCTAAAAGTTAAAGGTTGGGATTATACAGCATTAATGCATACATATGAAAATGCCGCAGATATTGCTCGAGAACAACATGTACCGGTATTGATACATGTAACGGAGCTTACGCAACCACAAGGCCACTCCTCTTCAGGTTCCCATGAACGGTATAAAAGTAAGGAACGCTTACAATGGGAAAAAGACAATGATTGCAATGAAAAATTTAAGGAATGGATTTTGGAATCCGGTATTTCAACGGAAGAGGAAATCACTCAAATCGATCGTAAGATCCGTCAACAGGTTAGAACGGCCAAGCAGGAAGCTTGGGCCGAGTTCTTGGCTGAACATAAGGCCTTGAAGAGAACTTTGGTTACACTTTTGGATAATGTTGCCAATAAAAGTCCAAACAGAAGATTCATAGCTAAATTAAAGAACGACTTAATTGCAATTGAAGAGCCTTTAAAGAAAGATTTGGCGATTATTTCACGTAATGCATTACGCTATGTTTTGGGTGAGGAAACCAATGAAAAAAATGCACTGAAAAATTGGGTAAACAAATTCCTAGAGGACATGCAACCGAGATTCAGTGATCATTTATATAGCAAAAATTCGAATAGAGCAACAAATATTCCGGAAGTCAAACCAACTTACGATTCGGATTCGGAGCAGGTTGATGGCCGTATCATACTTAGGGATAATTTTGATAAGCTTTTCGACAAATACCCAGAATCATTGGTTTTTGGTGAGGATAGCGGAAACATTGGTGACGTCAACCAAGGATTGGAAGGTCTCCAAAAAAAATACGGTGAAATACGTATTGCCGATACTGGGATCCGTGAAGCAACAATAATAGGCCAAGGCATTGGGATGGCCCTTAGAGGATTACGGCCTATTGCCGAAATTCAATATTTAGATTACATCTTTTATGCCATGTCACCCCTGACAGATGACTTGGCAACCATGCTTTACAGAACAGTCGGAAAACAAAAGGCCCCACTGATTGTAAGAACACGTGGGCATCGACTTGAAGGTATTTGGCACTCAGGTTCCCAAATGGGTGGATTGATTCACCTTTTACGCGGCATGTACATTCTTGCTCCTAGAAATATGACCCAGGCCGCTGGTTTATACAATACCTTAATGAAAAGTGATGAACCGGCATTAGTCATAGAAAGCCTAAATGGTTATCGTCTAAAAGAAAGAAAACCTTCAAATCTCGGTGAATTCTGTACTCCTATTGCTGTTGTTGAGACTTTGAAAGAAGGTAATGATCTCACCATCGTTTCTTATGGGTCAACAATTAGAATTGTGCTGCGTGTAGCAAAAGAACTTGCAGAAGTTGGTATTGATGCTGAAGTAATAGATGCCCAAACCTTGCTTCCTTTTGATATTAATCATGATACCTTGAAAAGTATAAAAAAAACAAATAGGCTCTTGATTATTGACGAAGATGTGCCAGGAGGTTGTTCTGCTTATTTGCTCAATGAAATTATTGAAAACCAGGGTGCTTATGAATATTTGGATAGTGCTCCCCAAACGTTGACTGGCAAGGCTCACAGACCTGCTTACGGTACTGATGGGGACTATTTTTCAAAACCTAATGCAGAGGATATATTTGAAAAAGCTTATGGAATAATGCATGAAGCTAATCCCACAGAATTTCCAAGACTGAGATAATTAAAAAACCCCGCTAAACAGCGGGGTTCTATTTTCTTAATTCTTAAGTTCCTTTTCGGGTCCTTTAAAAGTAGCATCAATAGGATTACCATCAGCATCAATCTCAATAATATTATCAAATCCAAGTTCATCAAGTTTACTGGCAATCTTGGCCCTATCCCCTACCATAAACCAATTAACAGCATCTGGCTTAACTACAGTATTACTTACCTTTTTTATATCAGTGATTGAAAGATTACGAACTATCTCATCATATTTTTGGTAATAATCATCCGGTAAATTATAACGCACAAGATTTGCAACAGAACCATTTACTGAGCTATTGGTTTCCCACTGCCCTGGTAATTTTAGCACTTGATTGGTCTTCACTTTGTCCAATTCTTCCTGTGTTGCTGGTTTATTTGTCACAAACTCAGCAATTTCCTTTCTTATTTCTGTAACTGATTCAGCTGATTTATCTGTTTGGACGGGTGCATATACAATAAACGGTCGCTCTTCCTTGGCCCCCAAAACAATGCCCCTAGCTCCATAAGACCAATGTTTGTCTTCCCTTAAATTCATATTGATTCGTGATGTAAACGCACCACCAAGAATGTTTACCATTTGTTCCAGGGCAATTTCAGATACATCACCATATTTTTCAGTCAAATGACCTGCAATAATCAGAGATTGTTGAGATTCTGGGCGATCTATCAAATACAAGGTATTCTTGGTATTGGTTTTAGGTTCTGAAAAAGTAATCTCGGGTACATTTCCCTTTTTCCATTTACCCAGTGCCTTTTGTAGTTTACTTTTGAGTTCACTCATCTCAACATTCCCGGTCACGACAATTGTCGCATTATTGGGTTTCATCCAGGAATCATAAAACTTGAGAATATCATCCCGGGTTAATTTTTCTACAGTAGATTCATAACCCGTTCCTGTATATGGATTACTATATGGATGGTCTTCACCATACAATAACTTGTTCATTACCCTTAGCGCCATAGAAATAGGCTGGGATTTTTCACTTTTAATACTATTGGTTTGCTCGGTTTTCAACCTATCAAACTCTTTTTGTGGAAATGCAGGGTTTAGAATAACATCTGCAAATAAATCTATACTTGCATCCAAGCTGGGCTTTAAGGTATTCATATAGACGGTAGAATTGTCCTGATTCGAAAAGGTACTTATGCTTGCACCCAATAGTTGCAATTGCTCATTGAGTTCCAAAGAGGTCAAATCTTTCGTGCCTTCATCCAATAAATTCATGGCCAAAGCCGCGGTTCCGGCACTTGCCAAATAATCCGTTTTATAGCCAGCATCAAGCATTAAGCGCATTACCACTGTAGATACTCCTTCTCTCTGGGCGAGAACAATATTAAGACCATTTGATAATTTTTCCCTTTGCAATTCCGGAAATTTGGAACTTTTTGGTTTTCCCAGTTCTGGCAGTTTAGATCGGTCTACGGTAGATTTTTCAACACCATACTCTGGAAATGGATTGCATACCAAGGTATGCTTGCCCGTTGTTAGCCATTTTGCAGCGGTTGCCTTTAAATCCTGGATCGTAGCATCTTCAACATATTTTAATTGTTTTTTAAAGTAGGATGCATCTTCATGATAGGTCTCATTTGAAGCCAGTATATCAGATACGCCGCCGAACCCTCCTATACGTTCCAACCCTTTTATAAAACTTGAGAAATAAGCTGCCTTAACTCTTTTTAATTCAGCTTCCGTAGGCCCTTCATTGATTAATCTATCAATTTCGGTCTGCAATTGCACTTTTACCTTTTCCGCATCAACTCCAGGTTTCACATTAGCCCAGGTAATAAAGTTACTTGCTATTTCACTTGAAGCTTGAAAAGAAACCACAGAGCTTGCCGTTTGATCTTCATATACCAATTTCTTATATAATCTCGAATTTTTACCACTGGTCAGGATTGAAGATATCAAATCAAAATGAATATCTTCCTTATGTCCAAACTGTGGTGTGTTCCAAGCAAATAAAATCCTTGTTTCCGGTACTCTATCCTGATATACTTGATAAGTGTCGCCGTTGTGTACCGGAATATTCACTTCCTGTCTTTCAATGGTTGGGCCAGCGGGTATATCACCAAAATAATTTAAAACTTTTTTATACACTTCCTGGGGGTCAATATCCCCTGCTACTGCAACTACCGAATTGGCAGCACCATAGTAGGCCTTAAACCACTCATGAACGTCTTCCAAAGATGCGGCATTCAAATCTTCCATTTCACCAATTACGGTCCATGAATATGGGTGTCCTTTAGGATACATTGCTTTGGTCAAGAAATCCCATTGCTTGCCGTAGGGCTGATTTTCCCCTTGCCGTTTTTCATTTTGGACTACACCCCGTTGTTCATCCAATAATTCTTGATCTACAGCTCCTAATAAATGCCCCATTCGATCAGATTCCAAAAACAATACCTGGTCCAATGCTGCAACGGGTACATTCTGAAAATAATTAGTCCTATCTGAATTTGTGGTACCATTCAAATCTGTACCCCCAATTCGCTCTAAAGCTTGAAAATAGTCATCATTGAAATTCTCACTCCCATTAAACATCAAATGTTCAAAAAGATGTGCAAAACCACTTTTACCCGGTTTCTCATTTTTAGAGCCTACATGATACCAAACATTTACTGCTGCGATCGGGGCTTTATGATCTTCGTGAACTAACAACGTTAAACCGTTGGGCAAAACAAATCGTTCATATTCGATATCAATTTTATCTGCAGTGAACTCAAAACTTTGTGCAATTTGGAATTGAGTAATTAATAGGAATCCTACAAATAGAAATACTTTTTTCTTCATGATAGATGATTAAATGGATTATTGAAAATTCAGATTCTAAAGATAACACTAACTAAGCTTTATTTCAATTTTCAACACTATTTTTGATTTATAAAAAAAATGGTAATTTTATTTGCTTCAAATTTTACTTTATGAAAAATAACCTTCAAACGAATATCGGTTTGGCGCTGTTGAGAATTGTCCCTTCTGCAATGCTATTGACCCATGGAATTCCTAAATTCCAAAAATTGATAAGTGGCAACTTCGAATTCGGAGATCCAATTGGCATCGGTGCAACTCCCTCACTTTTCCTAGCTGTTATTGGCGAGTTTATATGTCCTATTTTAATTATAATTGGGTACAAAACCCGCTGGATGGCAATTCCACCAGCTATCACTATGTTAACTGCGGGAATTATTGTCCACTCGGCAGACCCTTTTGGAACAAAGGAAAAAGCATTTTTATTCTTGACATTCTTTATTGTTATACTATTATTGGGACCAGGAAAGTTCAGTATTGATAAAAAATAACTAGAATATCTTCGCCATTAGTTCTTTTAAAAGGTCAGCTTGTGGAATAGCTATAGCTCCAACCCCTTTACCTTTTAAATCCATTTCCCGTAAATGGGATATGATAGAACTTACTTTCTTCATTGGATAGTGCCTTGCGGCGGTTTGGTACTCGCCAACAAAATATGGATTGATCCTTAAGGCACTGGCCACATTTTTTGGAGAATGATCATTTAAACCGTGATACTGCAATAACTGTGAGAAAAAATTATGTAATAATGTCACGGTTAATACAAAAGGATTGTCTTTTGGATTTTGGGCAAAATAATTGATAATTCTAGTTGCTTTAAGCACATTTCTTTCACCTATGGCCTTCTTGAGTTCAAAATTGTTATAGTCCTTACTAATACCAATATGTTCTTCAATATCCGCAGGTGTAATTTGACTTTCCTTTGGCAGCACCAATGTTAACTTCTCTAGCTCTTTACTTATCCTGCTTAAATCAGTTCCCAAGTATTCAACTAATAGAATAGCGGCTTTATGGGAAATGCTATAACCCTTACCATGGAGTACTTTTCTCAACCATTCAGATACCTGGTTTTCATATAGTTTCTTACTTTCGAACAAGACCCCATGTTTGCCTATTGATTTATATAATTTCTTACGCTTATCAAGTTTTTTGTATTTATAGCAGAGAACCAAAACCGTTGTAGACTGGGGATTCTCAACATAATCAACTAGTCGTTCAATAGTTCGCGAGAGTTCTTGCGCTTCTTTCACAATAACCACTTGTCTTTTGGCCATCATAGGATAACGCTTGGCATTACCAACAATTTCATCAATACCTATTTCCTTACCGTAGAGTACCATTTGGTTGAATCCCTTTTCCTCTTCTGATAAAACATTTTTTTCAATAAACTGGGATATCTTGTCAATATAATATGGTTCTTCCCCGAACAGAAAATATATAGGCTTAATATTTCCATTTCGAATATCGGTAACAATTTGTTTTACTTCGTCCATCCAAAAAAAATCATCAATTTTGTTCAATGCAACAGCTCAACTTTCCGGCTTATGACTTTCGTTTCAAAAATAGCAAAAATAAAGTCCACATTTTTGACACAATTCGTAAAAAGTTTGTCATTTTACAACCTGAAGAATGGGTGCGACAAAATGTTGTGCAATTCTTGATTCATGAGAAGAATTATCCCAAAAGCCTAATCAATGTCGAAAAACAGTTGACTGTGAATTCGATGAAAAAACGTTATGATATCGTTGTTTTTGATCCCTATGGGAATATAACAGTTCTTGTGGAATGCAAGTCACCAAAGATAACTATAACCCAACAGACCTTTGACCAAATTGCCAGTTACAATATGCAGATAAAAGCAGAATTTCTAATGGTAACCAATGGCTTAAAGCATTTTTATTGCAAATTGGACTATGGTAAAGAAAAATATACTTTTTTGGAACAAATTCCTGATTTTAGCCGTTAATTTGCAAACGTTTTGAGAATAGCCGTTGTCATACTTAATTGGAATGGAGAGGTACTTTTGGAAAGATACCTTCCTTCGGTTATTCAATATTCCAGTAATGCGGATATTTATTTAGCCGATAATGCATCGACCGATAGGTCAGTTGAATTTGTAAAAACCAATTACCCACAAATACAAATAATACAAAACCGCGTCAATGGAGGTTTTACAAAGGGTTATAATGATGCCTTACAATCAGTGGATGCTGATATTTTCTGTCTATTGAATTCTGATGTTGAGGTAACCGAAAAATGGTTGGACCCTATCAGGGAGGCATTTGAAACGCTACCGAAAGCAGCCATTATACAACCGAAAATATTGGATTTACTACGCAGGGAGTATTTTGAATATGCTGGAGCTGCTGGCGGATTTATTGATCAATTGGGATACCCATTTTGTCGTGGCCGAATTTTCCAAGAATTAGAGAAAGATGTAGGCCAATATGATGATACTCGAGAAATTTTTTGGGCCACTGGTGCATGTATGTTTATCAAAAGCGGGGTCTTTAGAAGCCTAGGCGGATTTGATGAGGATTACTTTGCACACCAAGAAGAAGTTGATTTATGTTGGAGAGCTAAGAATGCTGGCTACAAGGTGTATTATACGGGAGCTTCAAAAGTTTATCATTTAGGAGGATCAACCCTTAGTAATATGAATCCTAAAAAGACCTATCTGAATTTTAGGAATTCACTTTTTTCAATAACAAAAAATCTCCCAAGAAGAAAGGCATTTCTGATTATATTTCTAAGACTATTGTTGGATGCTGTTGCAGGAATTCGATTTATTTTTCAATTTAAGTTCAAACACTTTTTTGCAATTATAAGGGCACATTTTAATTTCTACGCGAATTTTGGGCGGATGTATAGGAAGCGCGAAAAGCTTAATTTTATTAAAAAATACTACATTACAAAATCCATAGTATGGTCTTATTTCGTAAATCACGTAAAGAAATTTAACATTTTAGTAAAAGATTAACTAATTTTGCCGAATCTAAGGTTCGCTAAATGCATAATTTTGGGGCTGGATTAGATACAACGGTAGAATACCAAACAATTAATATCTTAGTTATACACATTATCATGAAAAAAATTATTTTAGGCTTATTAGGAGTAACACTAATGTTATCATGTGTTTCACAAAAGAAATATGCAGATTTAGAGGCCAAGCACAAAGAGGCCCAGGATTTGTTGAATTCTGCGACAGTTAAATTGAACAGTTGCCTTGAGGACAAGGCGACAGCAGCATCAAGATTACAAACTCTTGAGGATCAAAATGCTTTTCTGAAGGCGAACAACCAAGAATTGATCAACAACATGGGTAACTTGACTACCCTAACTACCAAGGGTGCTGAAAACCTTGAAAAATCATTGGAAAGTCTTCAAGAAAAAGATCTTACGATTAGAAAATTACAAAATGCAATTACTCGAAGGGATTCAGTTAATCTTTCCTTGGTACAGAGCTTAAAAGGAGTTCTGGGTAATTTGGATGACGAGGATATCGAAATCAGCGTAGAAAAAGGCGTTGTATTTGTTTCAATCTCCGATAAATTGTTATTCAGCAGCGGAAGTTATAATATTACCAACAGAGCCAAGGAAGTATTAGGTAAAGTTGCCAAAGTGGTTAATAACAAACCAGATTTTGAATTCATGGTAGAAGGCCATACTGATGATGTTCCTTACAGAAAAGGCATTTTGTTGGATAACTGGGATTTAAGTACCAAACGTGCTACTGCTGTTGTTCGTGTCTTACAGAATGATTACGGTGTAGACCCTAAGCGTATGACCGCTGCAGGTAGAGCAGAATATATTCCTGTTTCAGCTACTGAAAAATCAAAGAACAGAAGAACGAGAATCGTAGTTCTTCCTAAACTAGATCAATTCTATAGTATGATTGAGGAGGGAATGAAAGACCCTGCCATCAACTAGGTTGATAGTAATAATAAAAACGCCCTGATAAAATCATCAGGGCGTTTTTTTATACAATTGTTTGAGTTTAAAAAATATCCCAGCTTCCTTTGCCCTCTCGAAGTACTTCAGGCTCATCCGTTGATAGGTCAATCACAGTTGAGGCTACATTGTCACCGTAACCCCCATCAATTACCACATCTACAAGGTTCCTCCATTTCTCATATATCAACTCTGGATCGGTGGTATATTCCAATAATTCATCTTCATCATATATTGATGTTGAAACTATTGGGTTCCCCAATCCCCGGACCAACGCCTGTGCAATATTATTTTCAGGTATTCGAATACCTACTGTTTTCTTCTTCTTAAAATCCTTGGGCAGATTGCTACTACCTGGCAATACAAATGTGTACGGCCCCGGTAAGGCTCGTTTTAAGATCTTAAAGGTAGAATTATCAACTTGCCGAACATAGTCCGAGAGGTTGCTTAAATCCGCGCATATAAACGACCAATTGGCTTTGGACAATTTGATGCCTTTTATTCTCGCTATCCTTTCCAATGCGTGGGTGTTCGTAATATCGCAGCCAAGCCCGTAAACGGTATCTGTGGGGTATATGACAAGCCCTCCTTTTCTAAGGACCTGAACAACCTTTTCAATTGCTTTTGGGTTTGGATTTTGCTCATATATTTTTATAAATTCGGACATGAAGGATAATACTACATTTATCTATTTTTAATCTACTTGGTAAACACGAACATAATCGACCTCCATAATTGCGGGAAAAATATCGTCATCAACCCCCTCAAGGCCACCCCAGTTGCCACCCACAGCAATATTCATTAAAAAATAAAAAGGCTGTGAAAAAGGCCAATTATTGCCATTATAGCTGATAGGTCTTTGAAAAGTGAAAATGATATTGTCAATCTCATCAATATAAAACTTCAAATATTTTTCGGTCCAAAGTAACCCATATGTATGAAATTCCTCTTCAATAGTATTGAGTGTAATAGGTCCTGAGGTAACTTGAGTTCCGTTAACATGATTATTTGCCGTACTATGAATGGTAAAATGAACCATATTTGGATCATAACTTACATATTCCATCATATCGATCTCACCACAAGCAGGCCAACCAACAAGAGATATATTACTACCTAACATCCATAATGCAGGCCAAATTCCCTTTCCCTTATCTTCTGGTATTTTTGCCCGAATTTCCATTCGACCAAAAGTGAATGATTCCTTACTATTCAACCTTGCAGAGGTATAATCACCTACTTTTTGACCTGTACCAATTTTTTTTACAATTATTTTCAGTGTACCATCACTTACTTCAACATTGTCATTTGCAACATAATTCTGCCATTCATTATTGCCCCAACCGTGTTGACCGGTTTCAAACTTCCAATTCATTTCAGAAAGATCGGTGCCATCGAACTCATCACTCCATACCAATTCGGCATTGTTCCAATAATCGGGAGCATTCACATCTACTTCTTCGACAACCCCGGTACCTTCTTCTTCTTCTGCTATAATTTCCTTTTTTGACGACTCATTACAAGCTAAAAAAACGCCAAACATAGATAAAAGAAATATGTATTTTATATTTTGTTTTTTCATGAAATGATTAGTTGCTAATTAATATCAGATTATGTTAATTCGAAGAGAGTACTTCTAATTTAGCAAAGCGTAGCAATAGCTTTTTAATATCTCCCTTATGGAATTTAATTTCGGCCTTTTTATCATTTCCTACACCTTCTATTTTAAGTATGACCCCTCGACCAAACCGTGTATGATTTACAACTGTTCCTTCGGTAAGGTTAGGATCAATGACATTTGTATTTCCTATTGGCTTAGAAAGTTCTGGTTTAAGTTTTCGCAACTTACGAAGTTGGGTTGCATTTGGTTTTCCCACTAAAGGTGGCGTGCCTTTTTTTGGTTTTATTTGACGTAATTTACTTTTATCAACCTCACCGAATATATCCGCATCAATCAATGATTTATATCGATATCCATTATCAATTGGGGTTAAATTCTCAACATACTGTTCATCTATCTCTTCTAAGAATCGACTCGGTTCAGCATCAATTAATTTACCCCATCGGTAACGATTTTGTGCGTACGTTAAATAGGCTTGCCTTTCGGCTCTTGTCAATGCAACATAGAATAAACGTCGTTCTTCCTCCAATTCGCTTCTGGTATTCATACTCATCGCTGATGGAAAGAGGTCCTCCTCCATCCCAACTACATAAACATATGGAAATTCGAGTCCTTTTGCCAAGTGAATGGTCATTAAAGCAACACGGTCATCATCACCAGTGTCCTTATCCAAATCGGTAACCAATGCTACGTCTTCAAGAAACTCGGTAATGTCACCAGTTGCATCGGCCAATTCTTTCTGCCCTTCAACAAAATCCTTTATACCATTGAGCAGTTCTTCAATATTCTCCATCCGCGCAATCCCCTCTGGAGTGCCATCTTTTTTAAATTCAAGAAGAATACCTGTTTTTTTGGCAACATGTTCTGCCAGGGTAAAAGCATCGGCCCCTTCATTCATGATCTGAAAACTCTTGATCATCGTTACAAAGTCTTCTAACTTTCTTTTAGTTCCGGCATTGATTTTAAGATCAATTCGGTCTAAATTTTCCATAACCTCAAATATGGAACGATCATAATGGTTTGCAGCAACCACCAATTTATCAATCGTGGTCTGACCAATACCCCTCGTTGGAAAATTGATTATTCTTTTTAACGCTTCCTCATCTTTTGGGTTTATGACCAATCGTAGATAAGACAACACATCCTTTATTTCTTTCCGCTGATAAAACGAAAGGCCACCATAAATTCGATAGGGAATATCTCTCTTTCTAAGGGCATCTTCAATAGACCTGGACTGTGAATTTGTTCGATACAATACTGCAAAATGACCATTTGGAAGTTGGTTCTGCATTTTATTCTCAAAAATTGAGCTAGCGACGAATCTACCTTCCTCTGCATCGGTAATACTTCGATGTATCTTTATGGCAGTGCCTTCTTCATTCGCTGTCCAAACCACTTTTTCCAATTGGTTCTTGTTCTTCGCTATTATGGAATTCGCTGCATTTACGATATTCTTGGTTGATCTATAATTTTGTTCCAATCGATAGATACCCACATCATCATAATCACGCTGAAAATTCAGGATATTGGTAATATTTGCTCCACGAAAAGAATAAATACTTTGGGCATCATCCCCTACAACACAAATATTCTGGTACCTGTCTGAAAGCGCTTTGACAATCAAATATTGCGAATGGTTCGTGTCTTGATACTCATCTACCAAGATATATCTAAACCTATCTTGGTATTTCATCAATACCTCGGGAAACTTCGTTAAAAGTTCATTGGTTCGTAGCAATAAATCATCGAAATCCATAGCTCCTGCCTTAAAACAGCGATTTACATACTCTTCATAAATATCTCCAAGTCTCGGCCTTTTGGCCATGGCATCAGCTTCAATCAATTCGGGGTTTTGCATATATGCCTTGACTGTAATCAAACTGTTTTTGTATGACGATATTCGATTTTGGATCTGCTTGTACTTGTAAATATCCTTATCCAGTCCCATTTCTTTGATAATAGAAGAAATTAAACGCTGTGAATCCTGAGTGTCATAAATAGTGAAATTGCTTGGGTACCCTAGTTTGTCCCCATCAAAGCGCAACAATTTTGCGAAAACGGAGTGAAAAGTTCCCATCCATAGATTCTTCGCTTCTGAATTCCCAACAATTTCGGCAATACGTTTTTTCATTTCACGTGCTGCCTTATTGGTAAATGTTAAGGCCAGGATGTTAAATGCGTCTACGCCTTGGGCCATAAGGTGGGCAATACGATACGTTAAGACCCTTGTTTTCCCTGATCCTGCTCCGGCAATAACCATGAGGGGCCCGTCTTTATGCAATACAGGCGCCTTTTGGGCATCATTCAATTCATCTAAAAAGGTTTTCAACGTATATAAAATTTAGAATCGTGAATTTAGCCATAATTCAGCGCATCCTAAAATCATCCCCTAATAATTATGAACATAGGAAATTGAATATTCTTCTAATTTGAATATATTTAAGGATTCAAAAAAATAGCATGCCAAGATCAGCAAAATTCCTCTCCCTAGTTAGTTTCATTTTTTGTATTTCACTCTCATCGCAAACTAAAAATTCAGGCCCAATTATTACTGGTTTTGGGGAAGTTTGGGAAATTAATGCCCCTGATTTCGAATTGGACAAAACCAAGGAACTCAAAGCTGTTTTTGATATCATGAGTTCACCGGAAGATCATAATCAAATAAATGCGAC
>JAAETN010000284.1 GCA_024228355.1 Maribacter sp.
CCTAGGATTTTTTTTTTTTTTTTCCATTCGTAACCGCTCTCTACGGCTTTCTTTCGCTTGACGCTATCAGCGCTGCCTTGTTCACCTTCATCATGAACCATGCTCTAACTATTTTTTACCCCCTCATTGTCAGCCTCATTTTTCATTTGCATCCAAAACTTTTCGCTTTTTCCGTAGTCTTTATAAAATGCATTTACATATTCAATAGCTCCTATGCCATACGAATTTTTGGCTATGGATGCGAAATGATTAGCATCAAGATCTCCTTTAAAAAAGGCCCTATTCAAAGACCATTGGGCAAGCGATATTTTTAATTCTGAACTGCTTTTCGTACTTGAAAATAGATTGGAAGCATAGGTTGCATAGGATGGAATTGAAAGTGCCGTAGTGCCTAAAGCTGCTTTTTTAATGAACGATCTTCGATTTGTCATGGAATGCTCTTATTTTTATATAAGCAAATTACTCTATTTAGACTTATAAAACAACAAGTAAACCGTGCTTGTAACTACTTCATTTTGAGGTTTTACTTTTAGTAAAAAAGCAGAATTATTCAACAGTTTAATTTTGTTAGAAACTTGATTTTAAATCTAGAAAACGAATTAGGTTCAGCAAAATTTATCAGATTTGCGAATACGCTACTTATTAATCGTTTTTGGATGTCAAACTTTCCTATATTTATGAACGTATGTTGACACGCAGATATAAGAGATATTTTAGACAAATTCTTCCTTTTGGGATTACATGGTTGTTTTTTGGTTTGTTGTATGTAATGATAGAGGCAGGGTTATTGGGCAAGTTAACGGCTTATCCTTCAACGGGATACAGATATAGTCTACCAAATGCATTATTGGGTGTCAGCATAGGAAGTTTTATCATTGGCCTTCTACAGGGTTGGGTTGAAGTTATTTGGCTAAAAAAGAGGTTTGAACATAAGCCATTATGGAAGAAAATAGCTTTCAAGGGAACATTCTATACCATCATGGTCATTTTGTTCCTCATTGTGCTTACCATGATAACAAATGCCATTTATTATGAAACACACATTCTAAGCCAAAAGGTTTTGGAAAGCGTAAGGGTCTTTATGGGAAAATTTGCTTTTTGGAGCGTTGTACTTTATGCGGGAGCAATTTTAGACCTTGCTTTGTTCTATTCTGAAATCGAGAATTATTTGGGTAACGGAATTATGGCAACTTATTTAGGGAAGTACCACAGGCCAAGAAAAGAGACCCGCATATTTATGTTCTTGGATATGAAATCCTCTACCTCCATTGCTGAGAAAATGGGCCATGAATTGTACTTTGAACTGCTCAAGAACTACTACTCTGATATGACAGAGGCAATTTTAGAGACTTACGGTGAGGTATACCAATATGTGGGAGATGAAATCGTAGTTACCTGGAATAGGAAAAATGGGATACATAACAATAATTGTATAGAATGTTATCGTAAAATTTCAGAGGTATTTGAAAAAAAGAAAGAAGATTATATTGAACTGTTTGGTCTAGTACCAACATTTAAGGCAGGTTACCATATTGGTGAGGTTACCTCTGGTGAAATTGGAATTATCAAAAAAGATATAATTTTCACAGGAGATGTATTGAATACGACATCACGTATTCAGTCAGAGTGTAATACCTATAATGCAAAAGCCCTTGTTTCTGGCCAATTGTTTGATGAGTTGCAAAAGGAAAATCCAATTTCATATGCGCAAATTGGGACGTTATTACTCAGGGGAAAGGCAGAGGCAATTCGTTTGTATAGTGTTGATTTTAACAATGGGCTGAATAGAAAGCTAACTTAATATCCCGTAACATGCTAAATTTGCCTGATAACCACAACTAGCAATTTGAAATAATAATAATGAAAGTACTATTCATTGGAGGAACTGGTAATATTAGTACACCCACAAGTCGTTTAGCGCTGGAAAGAGGAATTGATCTCTACCATCTAAACAGGGGAAATACCAAGGTATTATTGTCAGGTGTGAAAACGATTCTTGGGGATATCAATAATCCCAAGGAACTCTCTGAATTGGCAAAACATCAATGGGATGTGGTAGTCAATTGGATTGCCTTTACACCTGAAGATATTGAACGGGATATTTCACTCTTTAAGCGCAAAACGAAACAGTATATTTTTATTAGTTCTGCTTCTTGTTATCAAACACCGCTGAGTTATCCGATAATTACCGAATCGACACCACTTTGCAATAACCTCTGGGACTATTCACAAGACAAGATACGATGTGAGGATAGATTGATGCAAGCCTATAGGGAAGAGGGATTTCCGATTACGATAGTTCGCCCGTCCTTGACCTATGACACCGTGATTCCCATTGCAATTGGTGGATTTAAAGAGTACACCACGCCTGATAGAATTCTAAAAGGGAAGGAAATAATAGTTCATGGTGATGGCACTTCATTATGGACGGTTACCCATTCTGATGACTTTGCAATTGGTTTTGTCGGTCTTTTAGGTTTGACCCAAGGTATTGGGCATGCTTTTCATATAACTTCGGATGAAATATTGAGTTGGAACATGATTTATAAAATTCTGGCAGAGAGCTTAGGTAGAGATGCTAATATTGTTCATATAGCCTCTGATTTTATTTGCAAGATCGAGCCTTCGTTTACAGGGACTTTATTGGCCGATAAAGCGGAGAGCGTTATTTTTGATAATACAAAAATAAAGACCTTTGTACCTCAGTTTAAAGCCACCATAACTTTTGCAACAGGAATAAAACGAACATTGAAATGGCTGGATGAAGATCCTGAAAGAAAGTTTGTAAATCCTGACACAAATGAAAAAATAGAAAACATTTTATACGCTTATAGATCGATTTAAATAATTATTTCGAATTATTTTTCATTATTCTGGCCATTTCAATGGCCCCCGAAGTTTTCAGTTCATCTAATTCTGAAATAATCCTGGGATGGTCATGTTGCCGTCCTTGCGATAGTTTATAGGCAGCTTGAATTTTATCAATCTTTATTTGAAAACCTACTATACCTTTTATTTGACGCATGGTTTTTGTTGATAAATTGTCAATTGATATTGGGTATTTTGAGTTGGCCTCATACTTGTCGACCAACTTATATAAGGAAGCCAAAACAGCCTCTTCATTCATTATTTCAATAGTGCCATAAACATGAACTGCGATATAATTCCAAGTTGGTACTTCCTCTTCTTTATACCATGAGGAAGAAATATAGCTATGAGGACCATTGAATATGCATAATACTTCACTGTCTTCTTCAAAACTCTTCCATTGTGGGTTCGCTTTTGAAATATGGCTTACCAAAATATCATTTCCCTGCGCATCTACACTCAATTCCAACGGAATGTGGGTGGCCCAAGGTTTTCCATCTACCTGATTGACCAATATGCCAAAGCTATTTTTTGTGAGGAAGTTTTTTACTTCTTCAATATTCTCGTTTTTATAATGGTGGGGTATGTACATAATTTATTCTCTTTCTACTACTATCAGAACTGGCAAATGGTCCGAAATATGTTTGTTGTTATCCATTCGGTCATCAATATGAATATAGGCTTTCACTTTGAACTTTTGTACAAAAATATAATCGATTCTGCGGTCCAACTTCATGTTCCAATTAAATCCGTTGAACGTGCCTTCTGGACCATAAAAGGGTTGCATGCTTATATCTTTGCCATCCTGCATTTTATTTTTCAGGAATTGAATTGGTTTTTCTTCAGGTCTTAGATTAAGATCTCCCATCAAAACTACAGGCAAGTCACTTTTATTTACTTCCCTGATTTTTTTGTGGATCAGTTTGGCGGATTTAGCTCGTGCCTTTATACCCCGATGATCAAAATGGGTGTTGAAAACATACAATCTCTCTTTTGTTTTCAAATTCTCAAAAAGGCCGTAGGTGCATATGCGTTCCATGGAAGCATCCCAACCTACCGATACTTTTTCAGGTGTTTTGGAAAGCCAAAATGTGTTCCTGTCCAGAACTTTAAACTTTGTACTGTCGTAGTGTATTGATGTAAATTCACCTTTTTGCTTACCATCATCACGACCAACACCAATATATGAGAAATTCGATAAGGAATTATCGATATAAATTACCTGATGGTGCAAAGCTTCCTGCGTGCCAATAAATGAAGGTTGGTAATGACGAATTAAACTAATTAGGCTTTCTTTGCGGTCATTCCAATTATTGATAGTATCCTTTTTATTATCATATTTGATATTATAGGTCATTAACCTCATTTCTTGGCCAATTAGATTAACTGATAAAAAGAGTAGTGACGAGATGATCGCTATGTTTTTTTTCACAAGTGGAATATTATATTTTCGTAAATTAAAACACAAGGTAATTATATAAAATCAGAGAAAAAATATGAAAGGTTATTTACACCAAATTCATCCCGTTTTACCCGTTAAAGATGTGGTAGAAGCACTTGATTTTTATGTAAATAGATTAGGATTTAAAATAGCCTTTGCT
Organism: Maribacter sp.; assembly: GCA_024228355.1. Classification (GTDB taxonomy): domain Bacteria; phylum Bacteroidota; class Bacteroidia; order Flavobacteriales; family Flavobacteriaceae; genus Maribacter_A. The sequence goes on from JAAETN010000284.1 coordinate 4,470, forward strand.
GATGATAGTAAAAAACCTACCTATGCTGGTATAATTCGGGATGATATTGAAATACATTTACAATGGCACGATGCGGTTGAATGGGAGAAAGATATAGAAAGACCTATGTTACGGATCGTGACTCAGAATATAGATGCCTTATATGAAGAGCTTTCAGAAAAGGATGTCTTTCATGCCCATACACTTTTAAGGGAAACCGCATGGGGTACAAGGGAATTTGCCTTTTATGATCCATTTAAAAATGGATTGACATTTTATAGGGATGTTTAAATGGGCATCCAGACTACCAGAATTGATTGTAAAATGAAAAAGACTAAAAAAGGGATGGCCAAATAGCCCATGATATCACGTGCTTGCAACCTGGTTCCTGTTCCCATGATAGGCATGATAATTAATAAATAAAATGGTTGTAACATATTGCTTAAACTTTCGCCATAGGCTACAGACAAGGAGGCCCTGGAAATCATGCTTGTTATTTCCGATTCTGGTAGTCCGGCTCCAATTTCCCTTACCGCATTAATTATACTAGGCCCAACAACAGCAAATTCCCCTCCAGCGGAGGGTATCGCAAAATTCACGAATCCCCCAGTTATATAGGCAAAAAACGGATAGGAATCCAAAGTTGCTGTTGAAGCTAATATTTGCCCCAGCCGCTCTCCCAAACCTGTATAAAGCATAATACCCATTATGCCAGCATAGAAAGGATATTGAAATAATATCCCGGAAATATTACTGCTTGCTCGCTTCATTGAAATAACATAGTGCATTGGTGTTTGGTGTAACAGCATTCCTACAATTATAAAAATGAAGATCATGATATTAAAATTCAGGTCAAGTCCTTTTGAACTAAAATGAAAGATAATATAGGTAAGTCCCATTAGCACAATTACCAATTGAAGTATATGGCTATTGTTTAATCTGTCTGACCAAGATTTAAAAGGCAGTTTTAATTTTGAGGCTTCCTCTTTAATAGTAACCGATTCAGAAGCTTCTTTAGAAATCAACAAATCAACATATTCCTTGTTTTCCGCTGTTTTTGGCCGCAATAGAAACATCAGCAGGGGAGCGCCGATCACCATTAATGCTATCATCGTAATGTTTAAAGCAGATCCCAAAGTAAATGATGTTGGTATTATACTTGGTAAAAGATCCGTTTCAATTAAAAAATTACCTTCGGTATTTAGTAATAATGGAATGGAGCTTGATGTCCCCATTACCCAACTATTAAGCGAAAAATAAGCGCAGGCTATGAGAAAAGGATAATTTACACCTTTAACCCGTTTTGCCAGTTCCCGGGCCAAAACACAAGTAATCACCAACCAACCGAAGCTTACCAAGCATAGAAGTATGCCTGACAGTACTACAAGTAAATAAACTTGCGCAGGTGAATTTATATAGCGAGCTATAAAGTCTATACTTTTTTTTACAATGGGGGAGAGGGCGATACTGAATCCAGTAATGATTATCAATACAATCTGCATCGCAAATCCTAACAAGTCGAAAAAGCCATCATACCAAGATGTAATTATATTCATAGGTGATGCATCAATCCAAAAAAAGGCACTTAAGGCTACCAATAACGTAAGAAGCAAAGCAAACACAAACGCATTGGGTAAATATTTTAAAAAAAGGGTTGTTAATTTCTCGCCAAGTTTCGTAATCATTACTGAGATAGATATTTATTTTATAATTGTATGTTGTTTTTCACTCAATTTCATTCGATATTCATTAAAGGTCATTTCTACATTTTTTACCGCTCTAGAAATGTTTCGTTTTGGTTGTGTAAGAGGATTTTTAATATATGTAATTAATCATTCTTTTTGTGTTTGTTTTTTCCCTCTTTTTTCATTTGCACATATTTAGAAACGAGCCGTATCCCCAGTCTTGCGAAAAGGATAATGGCTATAACCATTACGATGTCAAATCCGTCCATTTGCCATTAATTTAGCGATATTCTAAAGAATTTGATTATGGGATTCTATTGGAGTTTTTAATTTTCCAATCCTTAATCCTTAAATCGACCGTATTTCTTCAATATCTTTATCAAGAGATTGTGAGGTAACCCATATGCCTTATTGCCATTGATACCTTCCATAGTTTCAGCAGCGACCATTGCATTGATAATGGACTCTTCAACCGCTTGTACTGTCGCTTCAAAGAGCGGTGTCATTTGGTCATTGGAGAAGGTTTTGATCTCGGTTGTTTCATCTCTATTAAATGCTTTTTCGTTGGCGGTGGAAAAGGCCAAATAAATATCGCCTGAGCCATTGCTTCCGCGTCCGCCAACTAGACCCATGCCAATGGTAACCCTATGTGCAATACGCTTTAATTGATGGGGTAGAAGGGGAGCATCTGTGGCTACTATCACGATGATGGAACCATCTCCTTCCTGTCGACGTGATTTAGGCGGGGCGTTTATGACGTAATTCATTGTATCCCTCAATTCCTTACCTACAGGAACACCTGCAATGGTCAGATTTTTTTTAGCGCCAAAATTTGATTGTACCAGTGCACCAACGGTATAATTTGAATTTTTAATGGTTACTACCCTTGAGGAAGAACCAATCCCTCCTTTAAAACCTAAGCACATCATACCGGTACCACCACCAACATTGCCTTCTGGGACGATTCCACCTTTAGCATTCTTAATGGCTTCCAATACGTGTTTTTCCTTTACATGAAAGCCATATATATCATTGAGCCCACCATCGTAGGTCTCTGCCACTAGGGGATAGGTGTACCACCAATCTTCTCCTTGGTACCAATTGGTATCGACATACCATTTCAATACAGCATCTCGAACGGTACCTACACTATTGGTGTTTGTGATCATAATGGGTGTTTCCAAAAAGCCGGATTCAGTGACCCATGTGGTGCCCGTCATTTCACCATTACCGTTAAGGCTGTACCAATTGGCATAAACAGGACTGAATTTCTTTCCCCTCGGAAAAATAGCTGTTACCCCAGTGCGTATGGGACCATTTCCTACAATATTCTCACCATTGCCTAAGATGATAGTGCTATGACCCACTTCAACATCCTGCACATCAGTTATGGCATTAAATTGGCCAGGTGTACCATCAAATGGAATACCTAAATCCCTTGCTCTGGGTTTCTGTCCGTATACATATGAATTAATAATGAGACAAATGGTAATGGTAAGTATTCTATTCATTTCGTTTATTAATTATGTGCAACATTCAATATTAGGGTTTCAAAGAAATCAAGTCAGTGGTAATGCGGCAAACCACTGGGAAAATGCCTGCCAAGGCGGTATTTCAATCTGAAAAAGAATAACTGAATGTACAAAAATATATAGCCCCAATGCCAGGGAAAATACCCATCTGCCCACTTTTTGTTTGCGCTCGGCAATCACCAGCCCAATCAAGAGCAAATATACCATAGCAATTGCAGCCAAATAACCTTCAGGAGCAAAACCAGCATCTGGGAAAAACACATAAAGAATCAATCGCACCAGGGCCGGTTCAATAAGTACAATTCCCGCAACTATCATTCCACGCGCATGTATGGCCATGGTATGGCGATATTTTATGGCGACACCATAACCAAAAGCAAATACCAATAGATCTTTAAAAGGAACCCATAAGCTTAATCCTAAATTTTCTTCTTCCCCCGTTATTCGATTATGGGCCAGGAGGATAACGGAAATGAAAATTAAAGGCACCACAAAATAAGACAGTTTTCCTATGGTACGGTGCAACTTGTATTTCTTTTGCCGTATTAAAATTGGCTGGGCTATGATCATACAGATCCAAATTATCGCAAAAACTGCATGGAAGTGAAAATAAAAGGAAAAATCCCCTGTCCCATCAAAAAATTTGGAAAAGTAAGAAGGCCAGAAGCCGGCAAGGGCCAAGGCAAACAGGGCAATAAAATAATACCCGGCTTTATCAAAGAGTACTGATCTTCTAGTTGGTTTCATATTTTTAAATTGGATTTGTATTATATAAAGAAACAAGTTTATAAAAGTTATATAAAAAAGGTAAGACCCGATAGTGACCGGGCCCCACTAAAAAAAGAGAACTAAGTTAATTTACCGTTTCGATTAAACTTTATTCGGCTAGATTATTATTTTGATGTTTGCTATTATTCTCGCATTGCCGAGATTACTTTGGCACCCGGGCCGCTAAGGTCTTTTCTTAAGGTCCATATTTCAGTTCTGTCGCCATCGGTTGTTGCCTCTACATCGGCTAAAAAACCTGCAAAACTTCCGGTACCATGTACTTCTTCGAAAAATTGCACAAATTTATCTTCTTTCCCTAGCCATGATGAGCCGTCGAAGAACTCTACCCAGCCGAAATCCATTCCTTCCATATTGTTCATTTCATTGGAATAGACACCATAAATCTGATCTGGCATTTTCTCTTTGTACACCTTGGCAACTTTTTGTAATACTTTTTCCATGAAATCGCGCTCTTTGAAACGTTTGACATCGATCATAAAGACCGAGACTTGGTTGATTTCAAAATCCCTGGAAAAATTGGAAAGTTCCGGGTGCATTTTCATATAATTTACGTCAACATCCGATGTTAGATATTGGTTTACATTTTTATTATTGTCATCGGTATGTTCTTGGCTGGCAGGTCTATCATCTATGCTGCTCCATGTGAATGGCCCCATAATCAGCATATACTTACCTGCATTCTTTCCATTTTGAATAGTGTAGACACGGGCCCCATAGGGACCTTCATTATGGAACTTTTTGTTATGGGCAGCGATACCTGCTTCGAATTCGGCAATTTTTTCAGGATTTGCGGTCAACATTACGTTTTCAAGGATCAAGCCCTCCTGGGCATTCTGGGATACGAGTAAAAGCGGTAATAATGCTAAGGTGCATAATAATTTTTTCATTTGTTCTAGGTTTAATTGTTTAAAATCTATTGTATAACTGTTTGATTATCTTGTCTGGCATCCAAACCAAAAGTATTTTCTACTGCTTCGTACCAATCAGCATCATTGGCGGCATTCCAATCTACCCATTCTTCATCGTTCATTGATGCCCGCCATTCTAAAAAAGGCTGGGCATCTGGCCCAACAGGATGCCGTAGTTTCCATGTTCCACTTTCTGCGATATCCAAAATTCTGTTTGCAACCATAGATGGATGTGTAGGTGTTTTCAAGGAAGCGGTGAACAAACCTCCTAGGCGTTTTGAATGGGGATAAATTGAATTACCCTCAGCGCTGATATCATTGGCCATTTTGGTGTCGATGATTCCAGGTTCTACAATGGCAACCCTAATATTAAAAGGTTTTACTTCCTGTGCTAATGCTTCGCTTATGGCTTCAAGGGCAAATTTACTTGCCGCGTATGCTCCTAATGGGCTGGTTGATATTTTTCCTGCAACCGAGGCAATATTAATAATGCAACCATTTTTGTTTTTACGCATTTGTGGCAAGACACCCTTGACACATCGAATTGCACCAAAATAATTGGTCTCCATAATCGCTTTTATGTCATCCAATTTTAATTCTTCGACAGAACCATGGCGTTCTATCCCTGCATTGTTTACCAGTACATCGATTGTTCCTACTTCATCGAGTATTTTTTCTATACCTGCAATAACCGATTCGTCTGAATCCACATCCACAGCGGAAATGCTAATGGCTAAAGACTCGGTAGCAATTGTTTGTTTAAAATCGGTTGCCTTTTCTGGATTTCGCATTGTTGCGAATACTTTATACCCTGCACGCCCAAAAGCAAGTGCCGTTTCTAGGCCAATACCTTTACTTGTACCTGTGATTAAAACTGTTTTCATTTTATGTTATTTAATAGTATTTTTTACGAACCGAATTAAACCTTTTCAATTCACTAAAACCTAGGATTCTACTTGCATTGACACCGTAATGGGATCCAGTACAGTATGTTTCGTCTTAAGAACCTCGGTAGAAGGATCATTTAAAATTGCTTTGAACTTATCCATATCGGTTAATTCCATAACTAGAACCACTGAATTGGGGTCGTCTACATCCTGGAAAGTTTTAAGGTCCGATATTGCAGGACCAAATAAATCAAGTCTGTCTTGATGGCCTTTGAGCCAGGTGTCAAAATCTCCTACTTTGTGTCGCGTAACTACAATTTTTTTCATTATTCTACTATAGTGTTAATTAGACTTCTTTAATTGGTATAGATGCTCTGTATTCTTGTGCTTTCATTGGGAAGTACTTTATTTACCCACGACATCAGCAACTCCCTTGGTGTCTGCATACTGCTGGAAACTAAGTACTTTCCCTTCTTTGAGTGTCCATAAATGGGCAAACTGGGCATCGATTGTTTTTCCATTTTTATTGTATTTGGCTTGATAACGCCCCGTCGCTAGTACTTGGTCATTGGCCATATTACGCAGTTGGATATCGACTAGGTTCCAATAGTCCCATTCTGAACCTAAACGAGCGAATACACCGTTGACCACAGCGTCTGGTCCTTTATAAGGATTTCCATCGGCATAGGGAAAATTTTCTGCTTCATTCCATATAATATTGGCATCAAAAGCCGCCAAAACGGCCGGGACATCCCCAGCAGCAAATGATTTGTACATTCCATTAACAATACCTACGTTTCCAGGAGCTGACAAAATCCCCAATTCTTGCATAACGGCCATATATTCCGCTAAGTTATACATGCCATACTCTTCTTGTATTTTACCATCTGCGATGTGAATCGATAGGTGTACCGGAATTTGAAGTTCCTTACTGTTCGCTGCTATTGTACCTCTCCAATTTCCCCAGAAATTAACCCAAGTTTTTCCTTCATCATCAATGACCTTTTCAAAGTAAATGGGATCATCATCAAACTTATATGACGACGTTGATGCCAATAGTCCTTTTAGGGTTTCATTTAATTCTTTTGGAGAAACTGATACGTTTTCCCATGTATTGTGATGTATTTTGGCTGTGTCTGAATAGTGGCCCATCCAACCTTCCCAGTCCCCGTTATGATAGTCCTTAATCAAGGATTTAATAAGGTCGATTTCTGGTCCTGTAGTAGCGTATCGATCAGAAGCTTTTGGTTGACATGCAGCAATTAAAACTAACGCCAGCAGTATTATAATTGTATTTTTCATGTCTATTATTTAAAACCCAACAGGAATTCCATTTTAATTCCCCCCGAAACCTTTTCAATGAAATGCCCTGTTAGGTTGTTTGTTCTTAATTATTTTGGAGGTGTTAATCCAAGCTGGTTGAATACAACCAAATTGTCATAAAAAGCATCTTCTTGAATGGCTTTGCCATTCTTATCAAATGCCCAGACACTAAAACCATGGGTTTTTATTTTTTTATTGGTAGGTGGATTATCCATAAATTTCCCAGTATTGGTGCCTGTACATGTCCAATACATATATACTTTATTGTCATTAATCAAGGTTTTGTTGATTTTTACGGTAAAGTCAGGGAATGCCCCATGATAAATATCCATAAAACCCGCATAATCCTTAGGGTTTTTCGCTATTGTATTTCCATTCTCTGTTCTTGTAAAACTGTTTGTCATAGCAGAAGCCATCATTTCCTTGTCGTTGGTGTTCCAAGCATTTGTGATGTTAGTTATTGCAGAATGAATAGCCTTCCCATCAACTGACATATTGTTCACTTTTTCAATCTCCTGCATTGCCAAAACCAATGCTGATGGATCCCAATGGCCATGTTCTCTCACGATTTTCCCATCAATAAATTGGTAGGTTAAATGTATGGGGATATTGAATTCCTGATTGTTTGCGGCCAAAGTTCCTTGCCAATCCAACCAGCAATTGACCCAAGTATGCCCATCATCAGTAAGAACCATTTCATATTCTTGATCTTTATCGGGAAAACTTCTTGATTTATAAGTTTTATCGAATTCTTGGTGATAAGCAATGGTCTCATCAGGTGACATAGAATTATCCTTGGTGTTGTAGAAGGTCTTAGAAGTATCAGCGTACATACTGGTATCATATGTTTTACTGTTATAATTGGCTATTAATTTCTTAACAGTATCAATTTCCGGTGAATTTTGTGTGTAGCGCTCAGAACCTTTTGGTTGGCAACCCACGAACAGGATTGCTACAAATACCAGCAAACTTAGTTTTCTCATAATTAGATTATTTTGTTTTTTATATTGAATTGATATTCATTGTATTTACATACAGGGTACAATACGACTACGAATCTTCCCCTTCTTCTGCCTTTTTCATGTCCTCTATCTCTTTGAGTTTGGCATCTATGGCAGAGCGGTTGTAAAACCCATGTTCCTCAACAATTTTATTGTCTTTAAATTGGAGCGCCAGATGAACGGGAATCTGATAATTATCGGAGCTCCCTTTAATTACACCTTCCCATGTTCCCCAGAAATAAACCCATTTGTCCCCTTTGTGATCAATTATTTGTTCAAAGAACATATGGTCTTCCCCGTGCATAAAGCCATAATTTGAATAGTTGGCTATATCAGCCTGAAGACCATCCTGGAGTTGTTGCCGTGAGATACTTTCGACGGTGTTGTGATGAATTTCAGCTGTTTCGGCATAATGACTGCTCCAATTTTCCCAGTTACCATCTTCATAATCTTTGACCAGGGCTTTGGCTACATCGATTTCTGGAGACATGTTTGTCCATCTTTCAGGACCTTGTTCTTTACATGCCATAAATAGAATTATGGCAAGTATTGCAATACTTGATTTTTTCATGATGTATTTATTTTTAGTTAGTTCATTATTTTTCTATTCCGGTTTTGTCTTTAGTTCTACAAGGATGAGTTCTGAAGGGGCATCTCCCTTACTTTTGGGTAAATGTTTCCCAGAAGGGGTCCAAGTAGCTTCACCGAATTTTCTTATGTCCTCTGCCGAGGTTCCATCAGGTCCGATCATTTCCGTGGCCGCATCGGTCAAAAATACCGCTACGGCATTGGGATGTTCATGCATAACGGATGCTTCACCTGGGCCGTAGCTAATGCGTAATACCCTTACCTGATCATTCTCAAATTCTACCTTATAATGTTTGGCATCTACTTCCGTAGGATCTTGTGCAAATACGTTAGTAGGACTAATTAAAGCCATCAAAACCATTGCTGACAGGGTTATTCCAATACTGCTGATTATTTTTTTCATGATTGTTATATTTTAGTAGATTGTGTAAAAAAAGCACCCCTAGAGCTTTTCTAAGGGTGATTTGAATATTATTTAGGTGAATACCCCAACTCGCTACGCATACGACCTTCAAAGACTTCGTACTTTAATAAATTGCTCATTAAATCACCCATTGTTTTGTTACCATCCTCGCCCAATAATGCCTGGTTCTCTTGAGATTGGGTAGCATAATGTATAGCATCTTTTGCTGCAACTGCGACCATATAAAATTCACCCCTTGTTCCAAACCCACTTTTATAGACCCTATAGTATTCCTTTGACCCTTTTTGAGCAAACATGTCTTTGATTGCTTTCATTTTTTCCTTTATCATTGCCCTATCCTTTGGAGCGAAATGCAGATAGTGGAATTTTCGATAATCCTGGCCTTCCGGTGTTTGGGTAATGCCAGTTGGCATATAGGATAAATCCTTATCTAAATGAATGACATAGTTTTGTTCAATATCGTAACACTTGTCCATACTATCGAATAAATTACCCATGGCTTCGGCTCCCATTTTTTCGGATAGTGTTGCAAATGAAGGTTTGTCTAATTGAGCCATATTTTCAATGGGCCCCACATATAAATATCTTGCCCCAACCAAATTGGCGGTTATCATATTCACTTCCTGAATATTATGTTTTTTCATATTATCAACAAGCTCCTTGACGATGCTCTCATATTCACCAACCATATTTGGTTTTACAACGTCCTCGTGGACCCAGTAGGCTTGTGTATTGCTTTTTTGGGCCTGTAGCAGGCCTATAGGCACAATAAGAAGAATTGCAATTAGAAATTTTAATTTTTGTGTTCTCATTTTAATCGAATTTGGTTATACATCTATTTAATTTTATTATTCAACAATAGGTTCGTTTAAGCTGTAACCCAGTTGTTGTAAAAACTGTAATTCATTGTAAAATATTTTTTCCTGTATTATTTTAGCTTGATCGTCAAAAGTGACTTCAGTATAGCCACTCACAACAACATGTTTGCCTGTGGCTGGTGCTTCCCCGAATACTCCAGTATTCGTACCTTCAAAACCCCATTGTGCAAACAGCTGGTTATTTTTAATGGTTTTATGAAGAATCGTTACTTTCAAATCAGGAAATCCGTTAAAGTAAATACTCATATTTGCTTCCAATTCATTAAGGTTTTCCGCCACATTTATACCATTTAATTGCCTAATATAATTTGTACTGGCTACCGACCTTAAACTATCCATATTCTTGTTGTTCCAGGCATATTCGATAAAGCTGTTGAAATTAGACCCTAATGCTTTTTCCTGATTGCTTTTCAATGCATTGTCATGCCCTTTTTTACATGTGAAGACCATTAATAACAGCAATACCGATAATAGTCCCTTTCTTTTCATAGCGGCCCTTGGTTAAAAGATTCTTTTATCAATTGTGATGAGTGATATCAGATATTTGACTCTAAAGAATTGATAAAATGCCATTAATGAAATTGAAGCAGGACGAAATGGTATTAAAACTGTCCGAATGCCATTTATTAATTATCAAACAATAAATACATTAATTGTTGTATATTTAAAAAAAAACTCATTTCCCCCGTTGATAATAATCCAGAGATGAGAATGCGTTGGTTGAAATCTGGTTTTATCCTTGCCTATTCTGTTTTGAATTGCTCTTTTGGTATTGCCCAAATTGTAGACCTCAACAACGAAAAACCTTACAAAAAGGTATTTGTAGATACCGATAATTTTGGGGCCTCCTACTTAGATATATTAGAAGAATCATATCCGCTCGCAAAACCTGATTCCCTCCAATTCTCTATGCTCAATGATCTTGCCTATTATTGGCATACCCGTAATTTGAATACTGCACTTGACTTCACATTAAAAGGACTTGAGCTTACCACCTCCAAGAATGATACATTATGGGAAGGAAGGTTCCAAATTACCCAAGCTGCTATTTTACTTCGCATGGAAAAATTGGATAGTGCATTAAACGTCCTTTTCCAGGCTAAAAATAAGGTACTTGAAAAAGACCTTCCATTCTTAAGCACTCAATTAGGTTATGTCTTTGAACGTAAGGGGCAATTAGATAGAGCGGCAGATTACGCGATGGAATCATTACGACTTGGTGAAAAACTTTCTGACAAAAAAGCTATTGCATTAGCTTATAGCGATTTAAGCAATTTGTTTTGGAAACAATCCAAATTCGATTCTGGTTTGGAATATGGCTTGAAATCCGCAGAAATATTTGAGGAGCGTAATATTAATGATTTGGACTATGGCTTTACACTATACGTGGTAGGAAATAATTATTTAGCGTTGAAGGATTATCAGAAAGCATTGAATTATTTTGAACATTCAATCGCTATAGGAGAGCGCTATGGTTTTTATAATAATCTAAGTGATATATACATTTCAGAGGTAGATCTATATACTTTTCTAAATGAATTCGAGAAGGCTAAAATTGCAGGTGAAAATGCGGTTAAATATGCGGAATTATTGGATAATAATTTCATGCTGATGCGCTCGTGGTTATCTGTTGGGAAGCTTCAGAACATCCAGGGCAAATATGTTTCAGCAATTGAAAGTCTTAAAAAGAGCATATCAATTGCCTCTGATGATTTTGAGGATGCATTTTATCTAAGCCAAACCTATGAAACGCTAGGAAAAGCTTATGCAGGGAACCATAATTACCAGGAAGCATACCAGGCATTTGCGGAGTATGACAATTTGAAGAACCTGGTCTTTACGGCAGCAGCTGACCATAGAACCTCTTTGCTAAGAACAGAGTTTGACCTAGCCGGAAAGGAAAATACAATACAACTTCAAGAAGCCCAGATTTCCCGTCATCAAACGCGACAAACATTGATTATTATAGTTGTATTACTGCTGGTACTTTATTTGATTTTACTTTATAAGGCAGTACGGAACAATATCCAAAAAAATAAATTGTTGGAAAAAAAGAATAATGAAAATGAGTTTTTGTTAAAAGAAATACACCATAGGGTCAAGAATAATTTGGAAATAGTATCGAGTTTATTGGCATTACAATCTGCTGAAATAAACGACCCTAAAGTTGTTGATGCTATGCAGAAAAGTAAGCATAGGATACAGAGCATGAGTATGATACATCAAAAATTGTATCTAGAAGAAAGTCTATCTTCTATAGAAATGAAAGCTTATTTTAGGGAATTGGCGAACTATGTTGTAAATGTCTTTGATGCAAGGAATAGGATTGAGGTTTTTTTTGAAATGAACGCCCTGGAATTGGATGTAGATACTGCCATTCCTATCGGCTTAATAGTAAATGAACTTGTAACCAATTCCTTAAAATATGCTTTTCCGAATAAGCAAAAAGGGATTATTAAAATTGGATTGAAGAAAGAAGGATCTCAATTATATTTGAAAGTATCGGATAACGGTATTGGAAAGAAAGAAAAGGAAGAATACATAGGCACGGGGTTTGGCACCAAACTAATTCAATTATTGACAAGACAACTTGAAGGCAAAATGAATCTAGATATAGAAAATGGAACCATGGTATCCTTTGAGTTTCAACATATTAAAGCAGCTTAGTCATGAAAAATAAAGTTAGAATATTAGTGGTGGAAGACGATATGATCATCGCTTCACACATTTGTTTGCAGTTAACCAATCTGGGTTATGAAATAACAGGTATAGAAACCAGAGGCGAGGAAGCTGTGGCACATGCAAATGTTAATACACCGGATATTATTCTTATGGACGTCAACTTGCGTGGTACTCTGGATGGCATTGAAACGGTAAAAATAATTCAAAAAGACATAGATATCCCCATCATTTATCTTACAGCTAATACAGATGAAGATTCTTTTCAGAGAGCCAAGGAAACCCGCCCTTATGCCTTTTTACCAAAGCCATTGAACTCTGTACAACTTCAACGCACATTCGCCTTGGTAGTTGAGCAATTGAAGGAAAATAAGGCAGGGATATCAAATGCAGATTTACCTCTTGAAATACTGGATGATCGTATTTTTGTTCGTCACAATGGTAAAATGAACAAATTACTGCTTTCTGACATTCTATATATTGAGGCAGACCGAAATTATTGCAAAATTGTAACTGCCAGTAATCATTACCTAATTACAGCCACCCTAAAAACTATGGAGGAAAAATTACCTAAGCATAAATTTCTTAGGGTTCATAGGTCCTATATGGTCAATATTGCTAAACTTGATGTTGTTGCTGAGGGTCATTTGGAAATAAATAGAAAGGTAATCCCCATGGGTAAATCGCATAGGGGTTCTTTGCTTAATCGTCTTCAAACAATTTAATATTGTTGATTTATAACCTTGGTATATAAATACACACCTTCGGACATTAATTTATAGGTTTCGTCCTTTCCCAATTTACAATATGGATACTATTCCATTCTTTGGTATTCATTCAACAAACAATTTAGTATTAATAAGTTAAATAAAGGGAAATGAAAAAATTTGTAATTTTTATCGCATTACTTTTGGTGGGCAACATGACCATTGCTCAAGAAAAGCTCTATTTGGTCATGGAATTCATGACCGTAGATGAAAGTCAACAAAATGCCTATGGTGAAACGGAAGGGTTTTGGGAAAAGATACATGAGCAACGCGTAAAGAATGGTGATATTATCGGTTGGGACCTTTGGGTACTAGGTCCTGGAGGCGAAGAACAGGGATTTCAATATGCAACGGTGACCTTGTTCAATGAACCAGCGAAAATGTTCTCAGGTGGTAATTTTGGAGCTGCATTAAAGGCAGCCTACCCAAATATGGCGCAAGATGAATTAGACAAAACCTTTAACAAAACTTCAGAAGCAAGAGATTTGTCAGTTCGCATCTATATGGAGCAAATTGCTTCTACAACTGACGAGAACCCAATGCCCTTAGGAACCGTTGCTACATTCGATTTAATGAAGGTTAGCCTTGGGAATTATAATCAGTATGAAAATGCTGAAAAAAAAGCATTTCAACTTCTTCATCAGAAAGCGGTGGATGATGGAAATAAAATGAATTGGGGGTTATTGCGTTTTATCTCACCCATAGGAAGTGATACATACGCTTCACATATGACCGTTAGTATGTTCAAGGACCATGCCCAATGGTTAAATCAAAACATTAATTATTCTGAAGGCGCAACTCCAGAGCTAACAAAGTTGATGCAGGAAGGAATTGCCGCACGAGATATGAAGTACGTTTACTTGGCTCAATTGATTCGTAAAGTACGTTAAGCGAATAGTAAGATTTATTACTTAAAACCCATAGATACTTGCGATCTATGGGTTTTTATTGTGTATTTTCCAAAATAAGGAACAATAAGAACTAATTCAAGAATTGATCCATTTTTTAAATGCTGTTGACTTCGCTTTGCTAACAACAACCTGTTCTTTAAAAATGGGCAAGACATTTAGAATCAGCTTGCCATTGAAATAATATTTGATGTTCTCAATGGCGTCTTTATGTACTATGA
>JAAETN010000285.1 GCA_024228355.1 Maribacter sp.
GTTATATGTGGTTTTTCCGAGAGTAAATGTTGCTAAAATTTATTCTAGATGGTTTTTAACGTTCCTGGTCTGCACTGTAAGTCAATATTTTAAGAAATGTACATGGCACCATTTTGCATGCGACAAAATGTTAACCCAGATGTTGAAAGGTTCCATGTACAATGATCAATGAATATTATGCCGACCTGCCGATCTCGATAACCTTTGCTCTGTAGGTAATCTTTCTTGTGCCAACTTATGGAAATAACTGAATTAACAGCAAGCTTTCCTTTGATTTTCGTCGAAGAAGAGTAATATTTTCTTATACCTAGCCATGATTCTGGCTCAAGCCATTCGATTAACACATCACATTCAGCCATTTTTAGCTCGAAATTTGTCAAACAAAAGCGTTTTCTTGCTTTTCCTGAAGTAATCTTGATTCAGGGTGTTAAAATCGTTCCAAGACCTTTGTGCCAAAAAGTGCCATGTCCAATGATATAATAAAATATTGAAAAAAATTCCAGTGCAGAAAGGTGCCATGTACAATGATGAAGACACTTGGCACGTTCTTGCATGCGAAAGTTTATGAAAATTGGTACATGGCACCTTTTTGCATTACTTATCTCAGCGAATACTAGAGATATTTAGAAACTTTCATCGCAGAAAAATTTCTATATGTACATGGCACCATTTTGCACCAAAAACTCGAAATTTCAAAAAGTGTACTTGGCACCTTCTTGCACTAAGCCCCTTAGTTGTAAGACAGAAAATCATCGTCAACTGAAACAATAAATTCTTCCCAGCAAATTGCTCAAATAATGGACATTTCATTAATACCAAGATGA
>JAAETN010000286.1 GCA_024228355.1 Maribacter sp.
CACTTCCCTTGGAACAAGCTATTCCTTTAATATCCAAATGGAACAATAACATCAAGGCTCTTTCTTGGTTTATAGGCAAACAAAGGTTCACCATGGTGTAGGTGCTTTTTGCCAAATCCCCGGAAAGCCCGTTAAAACTAACTTCTGGTATATTTTTAATGATGTTATCGATAAAGTACTTTTTTAAACCGGCAACATATTCTTTTTCTTCCGTGAGATTTTCATATGCCAGCTTAAACGCTTCTTCCAAACCAATAATATTATGTACTGACTCTGTGCCTGCTCGATAACCCCGTTCTTGGGCTCCTCCCGAGATAAGAGGTTTTATGCCGGTATTCATTCTTATGAAAGCAAAACCGACACCCTTTGGGCCGTGGAATTTATGGGCCGAAGCTACCATGAAATCAATAGGTGTTTGCTGTACGTCAATTTCAAAATGCCCAATGGATTGGACCGTATCAGAATGAAACAATGCATCGTGTTCTTTACACAAAGAAGCGATATCATCAATAGGTAACAAATTTCCAATCTCATTATTGACATGCATTAGGCTCACCAGTTTTTTGGAATCATCTTTTTGCAATAACTGTTTTAAATGGGCCTGAATAGGACTGCCTTTATCGTCTAAATCAATAAACTCAACGGCGATTCCACATTCCTTTATCAAGTCCTCGGCGGTATGTAATACGGCGTGATGTTCAATTCTTGAAGTAATGATTGTTTTTACACCCAAATCACGAACAGCACTTTTAATAATCATGTTATCTGCTTCAGTACCACCTGAAGTGAAAATAATCTCAGAAGGTTGTGCATTCAATTGTTTGGCAATGGTTTTTCGTGCGCTCTCAACAACAGTTTTAGCTGTTCGCCCATAAGCGTGGGCTGATGACGGATTGCCATAATAATTGGACAATGCATCTTTCATCTTATTAATGACCTCCTCCCTGATTTGGGTGGTAGCAGCGTTGTCTAAATATATATTTTTCATGAGTCTTTAATGAATTCCAATAGAGCCAAAAATAACCGAATTAAATGTAAAATCTATCCTAAAGAGGCTAAACTTGTTGTTTATTTCTTTTAAATTTGAAGCATGAAGAACTTAACAGTTTTATGCTTTTTAGCCTTGTTTTATTCGTGTAATGACGGTGACTTACAAATAGAAACCATTGATTTTGATAGTGTTGGCATAAATACCTGTGAATCTACTGTAACGACATCAAGTACTATTTTCTTTAAACTGAACAACAAGGAGTCCTTAATCCTTGAATTGCAATCCGGGGTACTTAAAAATGAAATATCTTCTGGGGTAATTACTAGTTTGGTACCGAGCCAATCAAAGGTTACCTATCGTGTTTTTTCTGATAATGTAAGCAGTGCGTATTTCTGCGATGACATTCCAACCACTACCCCATTGGTCATTGAAGAGATTGAAGCCGAGGATGGCGAAATTCTAATTACGACAACCTTGGCCGAAGGTACAACAGATACCTTCGAACATGCAATAGAATTAAGTGGGATTACCTTTATCACCTCACAAGACGAAAGGATTACAGATTTACGAATCAGTGAGTTTGGCACTTTAACAACATCTGAATAGCTAAATTAACGCAGGATTATTTGCTTAAATAAATGTAGATCTCTGTAGCACCCAGTCCATATTTTTGATAATCGGCATCATAATATTTGATGTTATCATACCTGCCAAAAAGAAATTTCAGTTCTTCTTTTAAGACACCCTCTCCTACGCCATGGATAAAAACAACTTTTTGAATTCGCTTTCTTATGGCGAATTCCAATTGCCGTTTGGCCGTTTCCATTTGTATATTGAGCATTTCATGGTTGCTCATTCCTTTCGGGGATTTTACCAGTTGGTTTATATGTAAATCAACTTCCATTTTTGGGGCATTGCGTTCTTTGGGTTTCACAATTGGCTTATTCTTTTTCTTGGCAATTTCTTTTTCGGCCTTTATTTGAGCCACTTCATAATTGGTTACTCTTATGGTATTGACTTCTGAAATATTAACCAATTCATTCGGTGCGTATTTCATCATAAATCCATCCTCAGTTTCAATGGTAACATCAGAACTGGATACCGCCACCACTACACCACTCAAATTTTCATCAAGCACCTCTACTCTATCACCAATTTGAAAAAGCCCCATAAAATTGTTTTGTACCCCAAAAATAATAGTTATTTTTCCTAAAGAATTAGAAAAAAGGATAAAATGCAACTAACTACTTTGTTATTGTTAATGGAAGATTTTATGCTTCCATGTCTAAACAAAAAGTTCTTTGGAATAGAGTGTCTAGGTTGTGGAGCACAGCGTTCTCTGTCACTTTTAATCCAGGGCGAATTGGTAGAGGCCTTTCAAATGTATCCTGCTACTTTTACCATTATCCCCCTTTTAGGGATTCTTTTGGTCGATAATTTTTTCAATATTAAATACGCAAACAAAATAATCATTACTTTAATGGTGTCGAGCGTTGTACTGATTCTTGGAAACTACATTTTAAAATTCTTATAACTAAACCACATTAAATAATGGA
>JAAETN010000287.1 GCA_024228355.1 Maribacter sp.
CAGGGGATACAGCAAAAAAAGACGTTCTAGACGAATTTAATAGACGTTATACAGGCGAATGGTCTGAATGCCAATTTTGGGGGTCCAAATTGCAATCATTTATTGCTCACAACCATTTTGAGTCAAAGAAAAATAGGTTCAATTGTCCAATGAACCGAAAGTAAGGACTGGTCCTTACTTTATAGCTTCCTGTCAATTGCAGAACTTTGTGTCCCTTACTATCGGGTGTCCCTTAAATGCCTGATTCACACTGAGTGCGATATGGATAGGGATAGTAATAGTGATAAGGTTTTCGATTCACACCGGTGCGATAGTAATAGTAATAGAGCTTATTGCATGAGATAAGCGAGTAGGAAAAATCCTACCTTATCGCAGAATTCTTATCTCACAACCAATCAGTGGGCTTCCCACATTTGATATTTCTATGGGAAACGTCCAAAAGCACATAAAGAGGCTTCATTGGCATAAATGTAGCAATAAATCTGCAATCAATAAATCTTTAAATCTGCGAACAAGTGATGGAATTCGCCAAACGTTTCGCGTTTTCGGTTTATTTCATGAACACCCAGATACTCCAGCCAGATCTCAGTCGTTTTTTTTAATTTTCTACGAATTTGCCAGAGCAATAACAGTGATTTTCGCATCGTTACGGATTTTTAAAATAACCTTTTGACGTTTTCAATTGAAATTCGCGCAGAAACCTATGGTATTATGCTATGCAAACCTGCACATCTTGCGATAAGCATTCATTCAGCGTGAACCGAGGCCTTATCGCACTTATCACAATCCATATCCCTATTACAATCCCTATCCCTATCGCACTCAATGTGAAGGGGGCATTACTATCGCGCTTTTACAGTAGTCATGATTCACTAAAGCCACCAGTTTGGAGCGTTTTTACCCAACGTTAAGGGTATTTCCCTGAGAATGTTTGCCTTGTTGAATACGAAACGTTGGATCAACTTTTAAGTTTTATCGACAATAAACTTCCATTGGTACCTATATTCCCCGTATTCCACGCCAGAAGCACTTTGCCAATTTTACAAACAATGGGTGACAACAAATTTTTACGACAAATCCTCCCTACCAATGTTGGCTGCGTCACTTGGAAATTGAAATAAATAAATGCCCCTCTGGCATTAATTTAAGGAAACAACTTTTTTAACAATGAGCAGCGGACTGCGGAA
>JAAETN010000288.1 GCA_024228355.1 Maribacter sp.
CACGATTTGGACCTGTTGATCAATGATCTGCCCGAAGAACTCGTAGATGTCGAAGATAAAGATTTGGGCAACCCAGCGTTGATGCCACCAAAAGCCATGGGAATCTGGATTGCAAAGATGAAATCGAAACATAACATATCCTAAAAAACCCCTTCATATCACCCAGTGTTGTCATGCTGAGCGCACCTGCCTGTCGGCAGACAGGGTCGAAGCACTTTTTGGGCACACTTGCCTGCCATACCAAAAGCAATTGGCTAAGAATTTGAATAATAAGGATGGCTTCTCGAGTCATACTAATTAGACCTGAGTCGTTCCCGCTCTATTTTATCAATATCACGTTGATTGTCTTTCAATCTAAAATTACCAAAGTTTACGGTAAGTCCCAGGCGTAAATATCGCGTTTCCAATCTAGGATAATAAGCGTTGTCCTGATTAAGGTATTTCGATGAGACGCGGTTGTTGGCCTTGTTCAATAGATCATTCACCTGTAAGCTTATCAGGGCCTTTTTGTCCCAAAGGGTTTTTCTTAGACCCAGGGTAATATTGGTTGTTTCTTCTTGCTTGTATGATCCTTCCAAAAATCCGGATAAGTAGGTCAACCCAACTTCCCCCTTGAAGGTCCCGTCTTTAGAAAAGTTGAGGTAATTGGTCAGATCAATATAACCTCCATTTACAGTGTTTGTTACTATTTGATTGTTGCTTTCCAGGGCGACAAAGGTTTCATCTTCGTGAAAAATGGAAATATAACTATATAGATACCACCAATCCAATACTACTTTTCCATAATTGAAATCGAACCCATAAGATGTACTTTCCAATACATTTTGTGTAATATCACGCAAAATAAAGTTTTCGTTATCTTGAAAGGCAAGCGTAGATATATAATTGCCATTGTCCCTATAATAAAAATCGAAAAAGTATTCCCCTTTCAGGGTATAATTCAAATTGAAGTTATGGCTGAAATTAGGGAGTAAATTGGGATTGCCCTCACTAAAATTATTTTCATTGATATAATACCGGAAGGGATTTAAATCCTCATATCTTGGCCTGGACAGTTTTCGGGAATAATCAATTGAAAGACTGTGATCGTCATGTAAGGTATAGAGCAGATAAAAAGTGGGGAAGAGTTCAAGGTATCGTAAATCGTTGATTTCGGAAAGTGAGGCTGAAAACCCAGAACTTTCGGTATGTTCTGCACGTAAACCGGCTTTGAGGTTGAATTTTTCCCAATCTTTGGACACACTAAAATAGCCTGCATATACTTGCTCATCATAGAAGTAATCATCGGACAGATTTGCGATAAATACCTGTCCATTATTGGTAATGTCAAAAAAGTCAACACCACTATTCGATTTGATGAACGATCCTTTTAATCCTGTTTCAAAATCAACGCTTCCAATGGCCGAGGTTATATCCAATTGTGTGGTATAGATATCAATATCCTGATTGGCATCCGTAAAAAACCCGAATGCTCTTATGAACTGGGTATTGGCGTCAAAATAATCGGACATTGCATTTTGGGTACTTGCAAAATTATATTTTGTGTAATGACCATTTAACTGCAGGTTTCCTTTTTCTTTAAACCTGTGCTTAAAGGTGAGATCCGCAGAAAAATTGTTTTTGTCCTCGTTAAGGTCGCTTATAGTGGTAAAGGTAGAATCAAGCAGGGCCAAGGCATTTCGCATTTCGGTAAACTGTATATTATCGAAATTCTTGTTTGGGGAAACCAAGGCGCTCGATGCTAAACTAAGCTCATTTCTATCGTCTATAGTATAGTCTAGATTTAGCTGTGCCGAATGTGATTTTGTCCTTGTTGTTTTGTCAAAATCCGTATTCCATCTTGAAAAAATTCCTGATTCGTTTATAAAATTGGTAACACTTTCGGTATTCTTGAATTCCTTTTGCGGACCATGATTATAAGAGGCAAACAGACTTAATTTTTTGGTTTTGTAAAAATGGGATGTCCCAAAAGTATATTTTGGAAAAATGGACTGGGTATACGTGGTGTTGAGGTTTCCCTTGTAGCCCATTGAAATATTCTTGCTGGTCACTATATTGAGGACTGGGCCACCTTCGGCATCGTACTTCGCAGGTGGATTGCTAATGACCTCGACCAATTTTACATGGTTTGCCGGATAATTCTCCAAAAGGTCGCGTACTTCTTGCGATGACAAATGAACCTTACGGTCATTGATATAGATTGTGGCCGATTGATTACGCACCTGTAACTCCTCCTGAATGACAATAACCCCAGGTGTTCGTTTTAACACATCCCAGGAACTACCCTGTGAAACCACGGTGTTCTCTACATTAAAAATAAGGCGGTCTGCCTTACGTTCGATCAAGGGTTTCATTGAAGTAACCACGACCTCCTCCAAATTCTCTACATTTTGATCAATTATGAGTGTCCCTATTTTTACATCTTTGGAAACGTCAATACCGACTAATTTTGAGGATCTTCTGATGTAACTTGCTTTAACGAGATAGGTGCTGGGCAGTACATTCTGTATAACGAACAAACCATTTTCATCGGCTGAAACACCCTTTATCATTATGGAGTCTGCCACCTGAAGTAAATAAACTGTCGCAAAGGGAATGCTTTGGTTATCTCCATCCTTTACGGCCCCGGAAACCGCAAAGCTTTGTGCACATAAGGGTATCGTATGGCCAATAGATATGACCAAAAGTAGATATAGGAATTTCACTTAATATTTGGGTTAATCTTCAAATCTAGCAAAATAAAGTGCTTTTCTTTATACGGAATGTCAACTTTATGCATTGTTTGTTGATGGACAAGGCATTTAATACGGGC
>JAAETN010000289.1 GCA_024228355.1 Maribacter sp.
ATGGTTTGGAAGATATCTTTTTTACGGGTAATATGGTACCTAACAAGCTCTACCTGAATAAGGGAGATTTTAAATTTGAGGATATTTCCGAAACTGCGGGAATATTGGGAGACGGTCGCTGGTACACAGGAACCACCTTTGTTGATATCAACCAAGACGGGTATTTGGATATCTATTGTTCTGTTAATGGAAAAAATCCTCCTCACAACAATGTGCTTTATATTAATAATGGAGATAATACATTTACTGAAAAAGCAACCGAATATGGGATCGATTGTGATGGAAACAGTATGCATTCTACCTTTTTTGACTACGACAAGGACGGTGACTTGGATCTTTATGTAGCTAATTATCCACCGACAAGTTTTATTGCTCCAGTTGAGTATTATGCCTATATGCTAGACAATCATGAATTGAAAGATTCAGATCGTCTTTATCGTAATGACAATGGTCATTTTACCGATGTAACTGAAGCGTCCGGTTTAAGTTCATTTGGTTTAAGTTTAGGCGTTGTAGCCTCGGACGTTAACAACGATGGGTATACTGATATATTTGTCTCAAATGATTTTAATGCACCTGACTTCTTGTTTATAAACAACCAGGATGGGACCTTTACAAATCAGATCGATACCAGTTTTCAACAAACCTCATTTTTTGGAATGGGTGCCGATATTGCCGACTTCAACAACGATGGTCATATGGACATTTTTCAATTGGATATGTCTGCCGAAGACAACTTTCGATCCAAGGCAAATATGTCCTCAATGAATCCAGATGTCTTTTATCAAGCTGTAGGTATGGGGTTGCATCATCAGTACATGCAAAACTCGCTTCAAATGAACCATGGCAATTCCGCTGGTGAGCTACCGGTATTTAGCAACGTTTCCCGTTTGGCGGGAATTTCATCTACCGATTGGAGTTGGGGTGGCTTACTTGCCGATTTCGATAACGACGGATGGAAAGATCTCTTTGTCACCAATGGTATTAGACGCGATGTAAATAATAAGGATTTTTATGGCAAGCATAGAGCGTTTTTCGATAAATTGGAAAACTCTCCGGATTACGAAAATAAAGAGGAAGAAGTAGGCCTTTTGAACTATCTGAATGAATTGCCTTCGGAGAAGTTGAGCAATTATATGTTTCAAAACAACGGCGACCTTACTTTTACCAAAAGAACAAAAGAATGGGGTTTTGAAGAAAAGACTTTTTCAAATGGA
>JAAETN010000290.1 GCA_024228355.1 Maribacter sp.
CAATAAATAGATAAGGAATAGAAAGAGACTTACCACCATGATAATACCCTCGTACCGCACCAATTTTCCATCAAAAAAGATAAAAACGAAAAATATGAGCGATGCCAGCATCATCATGGGCCAATCAGTAGTATAAAAACTTCTCCGTACCTCTATACTTCCCAACAGTAAAATTACCGCCAACACCAATCCCAGATTGGCAATATTAGAACCAACCACATTTCCCAAAGCCAAATCGGGAAAACCATCTACAGCCGCTTTTATGCTTACAATTAGTTCTGGCGCAGAAGTGGCAAAAGACACAATGGTCATACCAATAACTATTTTTGGGATATTTAATCTTAAGGATAAAGCTACTGCAGATTTCAAGAGCCAATTACCTCCAGCAATTAAAAAGGTTAGGCCAAGGATAATAAAAAGAATGTTTTGCATCAAATTGCTTTTAACAAATATATACCAAGATTTTTGTTTTCATGATCCCTGCTAAACATTTGAAACAAAATCAATAACTATATTTATAGTTAAAGAACTATTAAAATAGTTGCGCAAAGAATTTATAAGCTATATGTTTGATGAAAATTAGAATTGAAATGCAAAAATTGACCAATAAAGAGGAAGAAATCATGATTATTCTTTGGCGTCTTAAAAAGGCGTTCGTAAAAGAAATAATGGCAGAAATGGAGGGCGACAAACCCCATTACAATACATTGTCTACCATAGTACGCAATCTAGAGGAAAAAAAGTATGTTGCTTATGAGGTTTTTGGTAATACCCATAGATATTACCCATTGGTCTCCCTTGAAGATTATCGTAAACGATTTGTGAATTCCAAATTGGTAGAGTATTTTGATAATTCCTATAAAAGCATGATCTCATTTTTTGCCAAGGAAGAAAAAATATCCATAGACGAATTGAAGGAGATTATCAACCTCATTGAAAAAAGGAAATAATGGAAACATTCTTAATTTATCTAATAAAGGTATCCGGTGTTCTTGCTATTTTTTATTTAGCCTATCAGCTTTTTTTAAAAAGAGAAACCTTTTTCAGTATAAATCGCCATTTCTTGCTTGCAGGCATTTTAACAGCGATATTCCTCCCATTTGTAAGCATCACCAATTATGTTGAAATCACGGCAACTCCCTTGAATTCTGTTATCGATGATACCACTCTGGTTAAGGCAGACACTGTAGTTCAGGGATTCAATTGGATAGCTTTGCTATTTACGATATATCTTATAGGATTATTAATTTTCACAATAAAATTCTTCGTTCAAATTATATCACTTCTTAAGTTGGTAAAGAACAACAAAGTATATAAGCAAGGAAAATTCTATCATGTGGAAACCCATAAGAATATTGCTCCATTTTCCTTTTTCAATTACATTTTCTATAACCCAGCTCTGTATTCTTCCAGTGAATTATCGGCTATCATAGAACACGAAAGGGCCCATAGTTCGCAATGGCATTCTTTGGATGTACTCTTTTCCCATTGTATTGCAATTATTACTTGGATGAATCCTTTCAGTTGGTTATATCAAAACAACATGAAACAAAACCTTGAATTTTTAGCAGATGATTATGCAACCAAAGAAGTGCCTTCAATCAAAAAATATCAATACACATTACTAAAAGTCTCGGGTAATCAATTTTGTCCCCCGATTGTCAATAATTTTTTTAATTCATTAATCAAAAAGCGAATAGTTATGCTAAACAAATCAAAATCAAACAAAAGGAACATTTTAAAGATTGCTTTGATCTTACCGGCCTTGGCGGTCTTTCTTGTCAGTTTCAATAGAAAGGATGTCTACATTCCAATAGATCCGTACATGGATGCTCCATTGAACACTGGGGTTTTGTCCCAGATCATAGAAATTAAGATAGATAAGAATACCACTGACAAGGAATTAAAAGACATAAAGAAAGACCTTGCTAAAAAGGGTGTGGATTTCTCATATACTGTCGTTCACAATGCCAAAAATGAAATAACCGACATCTCCATAGACTTTGCCACAACAAAAGATGATGGTAAAAAAATTAGAAGTTCATCAAGCTTCAGTAATGGTGATGAAGGAATTGACCCTATACACATTATTTATGATGAGGAAACCAATTCAATCTCAATGGGAGACGAAAAACATATGCATAAAAGCATTCACAAAAATATTCTTGTTCATGTTGATGAAGATTCAGATAAGACTGTATGGGTCCATGTCAATAGTGATGGTGATGATGATAATCTTAAGACCATTGAGATTATCGATGAAGATGGGGTAGAAACCATAAAAATAAATGGAAAAAAGGTCAGTAGAGGCGAGTATGAAGCAATGAAGGACGAAGATGGTGTGCATAAAAAACATATCAAGATTAAAAAAATCGAAGGAGGCAAAGGAGACAGCAAGAGCAATGTTTTTATATTCAAGGATTCGGATGATGATGAAGATATGGATATTGAAGTAATTTCAGAAGAAGGAAATGGTTTTTTCTTCATTAATCACGATGGTGACGAAAAGCCCCTATATTTTGTTGATGGAAAGGAAACCACGAAAGACGATATTAAATTTCTAGAACCATCCGAAATTAAAACAATGAATGTCCTAAAAGGTGAAAAGGCCGAAGACAAATATGGTAAAAAAGGGAAAAACGGAGTTATTGAGATTACAACGAAAAAAGAATAAAAGCAACTAAATTTCATTGATCAAAACTTATAAGCCGGCCTTAAAATTGGGTCGGTTTTTTTTATCCAAATGAATGGGATATTAAAAAAAGTACATTTTTACAATGAAAGGCCCCTTGCTCTTTGAAAAACAAGTAAAAAACCCTCTACAATTGTTTCATATTAAAATATAAATGTGTTTTAATTATTACACTTAGAAACTTATTACAAGAGTATTAAACAAATATTATAACACATCTCATTAATACACTTACGATATTGTATTCAATTGTATTGAACTTGATGAATTTTCTTGGAAGTGAGTATTTTATTTCTATATCTTATTTGGATAAACAAGTATCAAAACAAAATTAATAACCTAAAAAACCCTAGTAATATGATTGCACTTCTCAAATTCCTGTTGTATTTGCTATTATCATTTATTATGATAATAGTGTGAGTAGAATCTTAAAGGCATAGATTAACTAAAGTCCTGACAATCCTGTAGGGCTTTTCTTTTTACTTAAGCGCTATATTTGTAGAAACTATAAGTATGAAACAGTCTTTTTTTAAGTTTTTAGCAACTGTCAACAAAGCCATTTTACCTTCTTTCACGAAACAGCAACTAGATCTTAGCAAAGCATCTAAATTTCAAATGGCCATTATAGGGTGGCGTTATTTTGTGACCACTAAAGCCTTGGGTTAGAAATGCAATAAAGATTTCACATCGTAGTCCATTAACCTATCCCTACCTTTTAGATAGTCAAGTTCCAAGAGAAAATTACACTGTATTATCTCACCTCCCATTTTTTCAATAAGTCTACATGTGGCATTTGCAGTACCTCCTGTGGCCAAAACATCATCATGAATCAAAACCTTATCACCTTTTCTTATCGCATCAGCATGCATCTCTAAAGCATCTGTACCATACTCCAATTCATAATCTTGTCTAACGGTGGTAAATGGCAACTTACCAGCTTTACGAACCGGTACAAAGCCTGCATTCAAATTTGCTGCTAGCATTGGGGCAAAAAAGAAACCCCTACTCTCCATACCTACAACCTTATCAATTTTGACATTTCCTAAAAGCCGTAATAAGGCTATTTCTGTATACTTAATGGCTTCTGGATCTTTTAAAAGTGGCGTAATATCACGAAACACTACACCCTCGGATGGAAAGTCTGGAATATCCCTGACAAAGGTTTTTAAATTCATTTAAATAGGTTCTTGTTATTTTGTGGTAAAGTTAAAAAGAAATATATTTGCAGCCCAATAAAAGGCCTCGTGGCCTGCCCAAGGCAGGCAGGCGCAATCCGCCTAAGGCGGACTGGCTGAATACGAGCCCGACTTGGTCGGGGCGCTTCTGAAACATATGGAATATTATGTTTACGTTCTGAGAAGTTCGAAATTTGAAAGAAATTATGTAGGTTTTACAAAAAACCTTGCCAAAAGGCTAAGACAGCATAACGCAGGAAAAAATAAATCTACAAAACCATATCTGCCCTGG
>JAAETN010000291.1 GCA_024228355.1 Maribacter sp.
AATTTTTGCTGAAATTTGCTGAAGTTTCACCCCTAAGAGAACGTATTATGAATCGTGTTTTTGTTTTGTTTTTAATGGTTTTATTATTTGCCTGTAACAATGACCAAACTAATCGCAATCCGTATTTACAAGAAATTGGTTTTAGGTTTGATATGAACCTGAATTTGCCACTCTATAGTCCTTTGACCAATCCGGGCACTGCCATATATGTAAATACGAATGTTGAAGGTTCTCGGGGTATATTTGTCATCCATACCTCGTTCAACAATTTTATGGCTTGGGAAGCAAGTTGTCCAAACCATGCACCCAATGATTGCTCAACCATGGTGTTGAACGGCCAAACAGTAACTTGTTCCTGTGAGGACTATGAGTATCACCTAGTGACGGGACAACTATTGAACCGGCCGGATGATGGTAAACGCTATCATGATTTGCTATTTTACCAAGCTACTTTCGGCGGTAATACAGTGATTGTATCAAATTAAGAGCTAGTCTTCCAAAATCCGATCCATGATCCAACTGGTATGTAAACCTGAACTTCCTAAAGAAGGATGGGTTTTTTCACCTAGTAAGTGATTTTTTATGTTCCCTACATGAAATTCCTGGATATGTTTTGGATTGGGAATATCCAATTTTTCTTCCCCATTTGAATTTGCAAGAATAATGGGTTCCTCATTAAAGATGGAAAACGAAATCTTGCCATTGCTACCAAAAATTTCAACCTTATCTTCTCGCTGGAAACTTCCAAAATTCCAGCTACCTTCTCCGGTTACTCCGCTTTTGTGCATCCAATTACCTACAATGGCATCTTTTGCTGAATACAGTCCCATTTGATTTGTTGCAATTCCCTTTACTGTTTCGATATCGCCCAACAAATAAATGAACAAGTCCAGTCCGTGGCTAGCCAAGTCATCGAAATACCCACCAGGAGCAATCTTGGCTTTGGTTCTCCAATTAGGAGTCCCGCTTAAATCCAACTGATTGGGTGGTTTGGAAAGGTGCCAACGAATGTGGCGAACTTCACCAATAGCGTCTTCATTCAGCCATTCCTTTATTTTATTGAATCTAGGTAATGAACGCCTGTAATATGCTATGAACAAAGGAATATCATTCTCATTGAAGGCATTATAAATTTTTAGGCTGTCCTGATAATTCGGAGCCATAGGTTTTTCAACGCAGCAAGGTTTACCGGCTTTGGCAACTTTTAGCGCATATGTCAAATGTGAATCAGGGGGAGTTGCAATATATACCGCATCAATATCCCCATCGTTAATCAAGTCTTCTGCATTTCCATAAAACTTGGGCACATTATGTCGCCTGGCATAATCAGCAGCTTTTTCTTCATTTCGACGCATGACCGCGACAACCTCAAAACCATCAGTGTTTTGGTATGCCGGTCCGCTTTTAACCTCGGTTACTGTCCCGCAGCCGATTATGCCCCATCTTATGTTTTCGGAGTTTGTCATTAAGTTGAAGTATTTATCTCTAAATCTACGAATTCCGATGTTATCAAAACAATTAACAAATGTAAAAACCCATCAGATTATTTCACAGAATTCTTTCTTGGGGTGCAAATAAAAATCATTTAGAAATTAAATGTAGCTCCCAATAAAAAATTAGTGCCTGCTTGTGGATAATACCCAGCCCCTTCAATGGTAGTAGTTTGTCCGGGGTCAGACCATGTATCGTCATAAGTAAAGAAGTACCCGTTAGAAACAAACTCCGCATTGAATATGTTGTTCACCAATGCAGAAATTGTAATACTCCTTAAAAATGAATTGGTTTCAATCACATATTGCAAATTCAGATCCGTTTGGGAGTAGGCATCCAAAACTGAACCTTTGGCATCAATATTACCCATATATTGTTTACCAACAAATTTACTCAACACTGAAATCTGTAATTCTTCAAAAGGCATATATGAAAATCTATTACCAATAATGATATCGGGTGAAAAAGCAATATTCGTATCTCCCAGATCCTGGACCACTCCATCTCTTTGAAAAACAAAATCCTTATTCTTGTTAGAGCTCAGCGCTAAATTTGGGCTAAGTGTAAACTTATCGCCGAAGGCAATATTAGCATCGATTTCCAAGCCAAAACGATAACTATTCCCTACGTTGGCCCGCAAAGGAGCGCCCACATCATTCAATTCGCCGGTTAGTACTAACTGATCTTTGTAATTCATATAATACAAATTAGTATTCACTTGCACATCTGAAGTAATAAATCGCCAGCCCAATTCAAAATCATTCAATTTTTCAGATTTTGGATTGCCATTTTCATAATCATTTCTATTTGGTTCGCGGTTAGCAACAGCGTAGGATAAATAGAAGTTATTGCTTTGGTCCACATCTAATGTTAATCCAACCTTTGGATTGAAAAAGTTAAAGGTGTCATTGACCAATCCCGTATCAGCGCCATTGGCTTCATACCCAACCGTTCTATATTGCAGGTCTCCAAAAAGACTCCAGTGGTCATCCAGTTTGTAATTGGCTTTAGCAAAGACGTTAAAGTCGGTCTTTTCGGAATCATCATCATAGTACCTCTCCCGAATTGTGCTATTTGGGGCAAATTCTGCCCAAATCACCTCCCCAAAATGTTTGCCTTTGTAGATATTCCAACCTCCCCCTAGAATCATATTCAAATTCGCCTTGTCGTAATTTGCAGAAAATACGGTTCCATAAAAATCATTGTCCAACCATCTTCTGCGAACAAGGTCTGTTGTATTGACCTCTTCACCATCAATTGTAATAGGAGAAAAACCGTAAGTGCCAAAATCATCATCCTCTTTAAACTGCTCAAAAAATCCTCGCCCTCGTGTATAATGAAGTGCTAAGTTTGTGCTCCAAATTTCATTCAAATTTTGGTTCCAAAGCAGTTGGGCATGGTTTTGTTTGTAGTTGTCTACTTCGTTTTCATAGAATTGGGTATTCCCGTTCTCATCTGTATAGATCCCTGAAGGATTGAAAGTCCTATCTGACTCTAAAGTAGCTGCATCAATACCGTACCAAGCTTGATACGTGATTTCATGACCGCCAAAAAGAACAGCCTTTAATAAAGTATTCTTATTTTTTAAAGCTCCTTGCAAAAAATAAGAATCCAATTCAGAGGCAGCCCTATCAATATATCCATCTGAAGTAATTCTAGATAACCTTCCTGAAATTTCAATATGGTCGTTCAATAAACCCGTACTAAATTTTAAGTTATTCCTCAATGTATTAAAGCTACCAATAGATGATGAAATTTGACCAAAAGCTTCCCTGGAAATACCATCCGTAGCTATATTTAGACTTGCACCAAATGCACCAGAACCATTAGTTGAAGTTCCTACACCACGTTGTAATTGCAAGCTCGCTGTCGAGGAAGCAAAATCGGGCATATTTACCCAAAACGTGCCATGTGATTCTGAATCGTTATAGGGTATTCCGTTAATCGTTACGTTGACCCTTGTAGCATCACTACCACGCACTCTTATGCCTGTATAACCAACACCTGCACCAGCATCGGAGGTAGTGACAACAGCCGGCATATAATTCAATAAAATGGGAATGTCCTGTCCTAAGTTCCGTGGTTTTAATTGCTCTTTGGTAAGATTGGTAAATGTTACAGGCGACCTCTTCGATACTCGAATGGCTGATACGAACACCTCGTCTAATGTAATTTCTTTACTTTCAAGGGAATCTTTCCGGGTTTCTTGGGCTGAGAGACCTATGGTCATGATAATTAATCCTACTATTGAGTATAAGAGTTTCATTCGTAATACACGTTACGAATAAAAGGGGCAATTATTCTTTTTTAAAATGATTCTTGTTTCTAAAAGAAACATTGGAAGTTCCAAATGGCAATTCTTTGCCTCCCTTGACAGCATTACCTGCCCAGGTTCATTGGGTGTAATCTCAGCTTATCCTGAACTTGTTTCTGGACCTAATCATACAAGTTCGAGGTTTCAGCACCCCTTTGAGATAGGACAAATGTACTATTGAAAATCAAACCATCATAATAAAAAGTAATTTACTTTTATACTTGATGAGTGGGTTTCAATAAGTCATTGACCGTCTTTACAGGATTGAATGTTGATAAAGGAACTTCAACGAAAATGGTATTCCAAAAAGCCATCGCGCCATTCCAAAGGCCAGGTAACTCCAAAGCTTTTAGAGCTCTTCCTTCCTGCGTTTTTTCTGTAATAAAACCTTGTTTAGGGTCAACAAAATTCAAAAGATTGAATTTCTCCCCTTTATAATTCTTCACTCCGCAAACCAAGTCAACAGGATTGAAATGGGTTGAATTATTAAGAATATCAACCTGCTTTTCATTAGACATGTCAATCTGTGCCGATTCTATGATTTGCAATGAAACATGATTATGGGCATTCCGAATCCAAAAAGGCCCACCTCCCGGTTCCCCTTCATTTTTTACCATACCGCAAATTCGTATAGGTCTATTTATTTTGTCCTTTAAAATCTCTATCTGATCCCCAATACTAAAACTGGAATACTTGTCTACAAAGCGTACATTAAGTTCATTCTCCAGAAACTCCCTTATCTCAATCATAACATCAGCTGTCAAATCATCAGCATCAATTTTTCTAGCAAATTTAAAAGCCTTCTCCTGAACTTTTAGAAGTAGCCCAGCAAGTACCTTTTTGCTTTTTGAAAGTTCTTCTTGATCTTTAGGAATTACAACATTATCAATGTTCTTTATAAAAATGATATCAGCTTCCTCTTCATCCAAGTTTTCAATAAGGGCGCCATGACCTCCCGGTCTAAAAAGTAAAGAACCGTCAGAATTTCGGAATGGATTATTATCCATATCAACAGCAATCGTATCCGTTGATGCCTTTTGATATGAATACCCAATATTAAATTCCGTTTTAGTTTCTTTGGATAACCTATCGTTAATAGCCCCATACTCCTTGGTAAACATGCTAATATGCTGTTCGGAAATCGTAAAATGCAAATTAGCCTCGACACCAACCTTAGCATAATTGGAAGCTTCTTTTAAGTGCTCTTCAAAAGGAGTGGCCGAATGGTCGCCATAATTGTGAAATGGTAATAATCCTTTTGGGTAAAATCCGTAGTTCAAGGCATCTTCTGACATCATTTCCTTTACAAAAAGATAGAGTTCTTCATCTTCGTTCGAAGCTTTACCCTTGATTCTCTCTTGAACCAAATCATAAAAAGGAAAACGCTTTAGTCCTTTGCTAAAAGTCAGTATATCCTTATCGCCAGTGCGCTCAATATAGGCTGTTAGTTTTTCTTTCGAAGGACTGTAAGCATCCAAAAAGTTGAACAGCGCCTTGAACATCCTGGATGCAGCCCCAGAGGCCGGAACAAACTTCAAAAGTGATAGCTTATCCTTTCGTTCATCGAATGTCTTGATTAATGACCGTTTCTCTCGCGCTGTAAACTTGTTAATACCCTCACCCACAACGACAGCGTTTACAAGATTTACAAAGGGAATGCCGTCTTTGAAAATTTCGATTTGGTTCCTGACTTTCTCTTTTGCAATACTCTTTGTTGCAATTTGTTTTAAATCATTTTCGGTTAGTTGAATCATTTTTTCAATAGGTTATCTATGTGTTGTACTGCTGTTTTTAAACGTGTTTTCTTATCCCCTTTTAAAATTATGAAATTCCTATTATATTTTTCTAGGGTATCCTTGAAATATAGAAACATACGTTCGCGCTCGTTAGGCTTATCCCTTAAATCATCTGCTTCCCAAGGAATATCAATATAAGTTAAGAAATATAGGTCATAGTGATTTTCTAAAGCATATTTTTCCAATATAGGGTCGCAATATCCTAGATAATAGGCCTCGGAATATACTTTTGTCTCTAATAAATCGGTGTCACAAATAAGTAAATCGGTGACCTTCTTTGCCAATTCATTTTCCAAACGCATTTGCCCTTCGGCAATCGGCAACAAATCTTTTGGCTCACAGGTTTTTCGTTCATTGTTCCATTTATCCTGTAGATATTCCCTGGCAAACTCTGGCACCCAAACAGTATTATAATGCCGCGCTAATTTCTCGGATAAAGTGGTTTTTCCCGTAGACTCAGGTCCAAATAGAACTACTTTAACAATATCTGTGGGTTGCTGCTTATATTTTTCTTCCATGCAAGATAACCATATACGGCGATGACTGTAAATATAAGATACTGAAGGCTTGTAAACGTAAATCCTTTATAAAAATAAAGCGGAATTGAAATTATATCGCCCACGATCCAATAAATCCAGTTTTCAATCTTTCGTTTCGCCATAAGCCACATGCCTACGAAGAATACGGCCGTTGTAACAGTATCAACATAGGCTGTCCAACTGGTCCATTTATCAAACATTTGGTAAACCACATAAACAAAAATCAAAGTGGCACAGAATATCACTAGTGATATTCTGTGCTCTTTCATTGTTGCTCTTGTAATTGGTGTAAAATGTGTTGCATCCACCTTACGGGTCCAGACATACCATCCATAGACACTCATTACAAAGTAATACCCGTTTATCATCATATCTCCAATGAGTCCCCACTGAAAAAGCAGATAGACATAAATTGAAGTGCTGATCATCCCAGTAGGATAGACCAGTATATTGTTTTGCTTGGAAAACCAAACGGACAATAGTCCAAAAATTACCGCTACAATCTCAAGAACTATATGATATGTTACGTAATCGGCATATTGACCGAACAAAAACTCAAAAATATGATTCATAATCGCTTCGGTCAGATTTTATGATTTTCATATACAACAGGCCATTATCCATGAGTTCAAACGCTTCTTTGATTTCGCTGTTCAAAACTCGCATAACCTCATCATATGATCCATAAACCTGGGTGCTTAATGGGTTTTCTAAAATAGTTAAGCCAGATGCCCTTAATTTTTTAATGAAGTTGATGATATGTGCTTCAAAATCATTTTGTAGAGGTGAAAAAGTAAGTTCAACTGAGATTTTCATGCTTTGACTATTTTAGTAAACTAGATCTTAATCGCATACACACAAGTAAATCCTTCAAATTCCAAATACTTCAAGTCGTAAAAAGAAGTATTGCCTTCATGTATAATTTGCCCTTCGATTTTGACATCCTCAAATTCAAAATCCTTGATATAGATATTCTTATAAAAGCTAAGTCCTATAGTAGCATAAATTTTATATAAAGATTCTTTGCAACCCCAGACTATTGTATACTTACGCACTAAATCATTAATATTCTTTATATGGTTGTAAGCTTCAACTGGAGTGAATTTATGTGCAATTCGGGCAATGATTTTTCTTTGCATTTCTATATCAATGCCTACTTCGTCCTTATCACTAATTATTATACCGGTAAAGTGATGTGAATGGGTAATACTAATATACTTACCGTCATGCAGATGAGGTTTGCCCGAAGTATCGTAGAACAAGTCCTTATCCTCATAACCAGCTTCGGCCATTAAATGGCGAATACTTAAAAA
>JAAETN010000292.1 GCA_024228355.1 Maribacter sp.
ACCATTAGAGTCTTTTTAAAATCGGGCATAATCAGAGATCGTATTGTTTTATTTTACGGTAAAGTGTTCGTTCGGAAATTCCTAATTCAGCCGCTGCGGCTTTTCGCTTGCCTCGGTTTCTTTCCAAGGATTTTTTAATAAGCTCTACTTCCTTTTCCTGTAAAGATAAGGTTTCTTCCTCTTCTATTTCCTCGGCAAAATGGTACTTGTCTTCCTGTGGGGCTTGATAAGCTGCTTGTTCTATTTGAGGTTCGGGAAGTTGTAAAACTTCCATGGTCTCGTTTTCTTCAGTTTGTAATTCCTCCCCATCATTTCCATAGATTTTTTGAATCAGTCCTTCGTTCTCTTCCTGTACTTTTTGGGTGTCATTATTCTTTAATAGCTCTAAGGTCAATTTTTTCAAATCGGTAAGATCACCTTTCATATCGAACAAAACCTTATAAAGAATTTCACGTTCATTGCTGAAATCACTTTCGCTTTTGCTTTGCTTTATTACGGCTGGTAAATTGGAATTGCCGGCATTTGGCAGATAACTATTCAATATAGCTAGTGAAATATTTCGCCCTTCTTCCAAAACCGAAATCTGTTCTGCGATATTCCTGAGTTGTCGAATGTTTCCAGGCCAACGATATTTGAGTAATAATTGAATGGCATCATCCTGTAACCGAATGGTGGGCATTTTATATTTCTGTCCAAAATCCGATGCAAATTTACGAAACAACAGGTGTATATCTTCCTTGCGATCGCGAAGTGGTGGAATGTTAATCTCAACAGTGCTTAATCTATAAAAAAGGTCTTCCCTGAATTTCTCCTTCTTAATGGCTTCTATCATGTTCATATTAGTGGCCGCCACAATTCGTACATCGGTCTTTTGAACATGGGAAGAACCGACTTTTAAAAACTCACCATTTTCCAAGATACGTAAAAGACGTACTTGGGTAGTTAATGGCAGTTCGCCAACCTCATCTAAAAAAATCGTTCCTCCATCGGCAACCTCAAAATATCCGCTCCGGGTTGAAGTCGCCCCTGTAAAGGCCCCTTTTTCATGGCCGAATAATTCACTGTCAATGGTTCCTTCCGGGATGGCACCACAGTTTACGGCAATATACTTCGCATGCTTGCGATGCGAAAGGGAATGTATTATTTTAGGAATGGATTCTTTACCTACACCACTTTCCCCCGTGACCAATACCGAAATATCGGTTGGGGCAACCTGCACTGCTTTCTCTAAAGCGCGGTTGAGCTTTGGGTTGTTTCCTATAATTTCAAAACGTTGTTTTATCGATTGTACACCTTCCATTTTATTCTTGTAACTTCAAGTATAATTTAATTAATATTACTAAGGCCGTCAGCTTTACCTATCAAGGTAGCAGAGGTGCAGTCATTCATTTTTACATTTACAAAATCTCCCAACTTATAATTTTCTTTCGGAAAAACCGCCACAATGTTTTGGGAATTTCTACCCATCCACATGGTTTCATCTTTTTTTGCCGTTTCTTCTATCAAGATTTCCTCAACCTTTCCTAAATGCTGTTTTGTTCTTAACATGCAGTGCTCACGTTGCACTGCAATTATCTCTGAAAGTCTTCGTTGTTTAATTTCCTCAGGAATATCATCTTCCATTTTTCGTGCCGCCATTGTTCCTGGACGTTCGGAATAGGAAAACATATAACCGTAATCATACTTAACATAGTCTAATACTGCTAATGTATCCTTATGGTCCTCTTCCGTTTCAGTAGGGAAACCGGAAATCATATCATGCGAAAAAGCACAGTCAGGAATAATTTCTTTGATATTGTCGATCAAAGTAAAATATTCCTCAATGGTATGTAAGCGATTCATCGCTTTTAAAATACGATTGCTTCCACTTTGAACGGGGAGATGAATTTGGTTACAGATGTTTTCATGTTCTGCCATCGTCTTGATTACATCCAAACTCATGTCTTGAGGGTTTGATGTTGAAAACCGTATTCGCATTTTTGGTTGGACCTGAGCAACCATGTCCAATAAATTTGCGAAATCAATAGCGGTTGCAATCTGCATTTCCGAAGCTTTGTCAAAGTCCTTTTTTAATCCGCCCCCATACCAAAGGTAGCTATCAACATTCTGCCCTAGTAAGGTAATTTCCTTGAAGCCTTTGTTCCAAAGATCATTCACTTCATCAAGAATTGATTGTGGATCGCGACTTCGTTCTCGACCTCTTGTGAATGGCACTACACAAAAAGTACACATATTATCGCAGCCTCTTGTTATCGACACTAAAGCACTGACTCCGTTGGTATTTAAACGAACAGGGGAGATATCGCCATAAGTTTCTTCTTTTGAAAGTACCACATTTACGGCATCACGACCTTCATCTATTTCCTGAATTAGGTTGGGTAGATCTTTATAAGCATCAGGGCCAACGACCATGTCAACAATCTTTTCCTCTTCGAGTAATTTACTTTTGAGGCGCTCGGCCATGCAACCTAGAACTCCCACTTTCATATGTGGCCTTTTCTTTTTAATCGCATTATATTTTTCCAAGCGTTTACGCACTGTAGTCTCGGCCTTTTCACGTATTGAACAGGTATTCACTAAAACCAAATCGGCATTTTCTAATTCTTGGGTTGTATTGAAGCCTTCATTGGCCAAGATCGAGGCTACGATTTCGCTATCGGAAAAATTCATGGCACACCCATAACTCTCAATATAAAGCTTGCGGGTATTCTGTATGTTTTTATCCAAGGATAGAGTTTCGCCTTGATTCGATTCGTCAATGATCTTCTCCATATAATAATCCTTTATTGCAAATTGGGTGGGCAAAGATAGTGCTTAATACAATTTAATGACAATATGACAGTATATTTTAGTACTTTTTTAGGGTTTATAACGTTAATTTAGTTTTAAATTATAGCATTTAATAAGATGATATTCAACGACATCACAGCCAAAATAGAACAAAGCACTGCTTTGGATTTTGGGTCGATCTTCAGTAGATCGATTGATTTGTTCAAACAAGTATGGCTACAGGGTTTTATAATCCTGTTACTGACATTTGTGACCATAATTCCCTTTTATATTATAATGTACATGCCCTTGTTGATCGCCGGAGTAACTGACCCAGAAATGTTACGGAGTGAAGAGGCCCCACCGGAATTGATTATATCTATGGTGGTTTTAATGCCAATTGTGTTTTTAGGAATCATGACATTGAGCTTATTGTTAAATGCGGCCTTCTTAAGAATTTGCAAGAACAAGGATTTGAATTTGTCCGAATCCGATAGTTACTTTTTCTACTTTAAAAAGA
Organism: Maribacter sp.; assembly: GCA_024228355.1. Classification (GTDB taxonomy): domain Bacteria; phylum Bacteroidota; class Bacteroidia; order Flavobacteriales; family Flavobacteriaceae; genus Maribacter_A. The sequence continues at coordinate 3,290 of JAAETN010000292.1, forward strand.
AGTATGTTTTAAAATCAATTTCATTAGCCTTACTAGCATTGGGATTAATATTATTGGGGATGTTGGCATGTGGCATAGGGGTCTTTTATATGGTGGTCCCCATTTCCTTGATACCTGCTTTTTTAGCATTTGATGAAGAATTAACCGCTATGGAAATTATAAGATCATGTTTTTCGCTAGGTAACAAAAACTGGTTGGTGATTTTTGGTCTGGTAATCGTGATGGGCCTCCTGGCGGAACTTGGAGTTCTACTTTGCTTTGTTGGAGTATTGTTTACCGCAATGTTGGCGAAGATTCCTGTATATTATATGTATAAAGATAGCATCGGGTTTTCTCCTGAATACTAGTATTCTTTCGCTCCATTTTTGTTTTTTTGACGCAACGCAAAAGATATGCTTGCATCTTAAACTTGCAACCCCATTAAAAAAAAGAAATTATGAAAAAGAATTTGTTATTGTTCCTATTTGTATCCTCCTTAAGTTTTTTGTCGTGTGAAAAAACCGATGATAGCAAGTATGCCGATTATCTCGTCGCCAGACCTTTGACCATTAGTAAAGCCGAGTTTAAGAATAGTGTGGATATCATTTCGCCTTTGCCCATAAAAGAATCCGGTAAAATTTATGCCTATCAGGATTACATCTTTGTAAATGATAAGTATAGAGGGGTTCATGTAATTGATAATAGTGACCCCAATGCCCCCAAGAAAATATCATTTATCAAAATTGCAGGAAATGTAGATATCTCAATAAAGGATGATTATCTATATGCGGATAGTATTATGGATTTGGTAGTACTTGATATTTCAGATGTTAATAATATTAAAATTGTAAACCGTTTGGACAATGTGCTACGCGACAATATAGTTTGGCCCGCAGATGCAGATTTCTATGAATATGATGGTGTTGATTATGAAAATGAAGTTTTGTTGGGATGGGAAACTGTGACTGAGCGTAGACTTATATCGGAATATGAAGAACGGTTCACTAGGAACGGTGAGATCTTTGCCCTAGCCGAGGCCGCTAATGATGCGTCTGTAGGACAAGGCGGATCTTTGGCGCGTTTTAAAATTGTTGGCGACTTTCTATATGCAGTCGATAGCCACAATATAAATATCTTCGACATTCAGGATTTGGAAAACCCGACAGACTTGGATGATGTTTACGCAGGTTTTGATATAGAAACCATTTTCAATAGAGGACAGCATTTATTCTTGGGAAGTATGCGAGGTATGTATATCTATGATATATCCTCTCCGGCCACTCCAACTTTCATTTCTGAATTTCAACATGGTACGGCCTGTGATCCGGTGGTTGTTGATGGTGATTATGCCTATGTTACACTCCGAGGTGGTAATATGTGTGGAGCTACCGAGAGTGGATTGTTCATTGTGGATATTTCGGATATATCAAATCCAGTTTTGACGATAAGCTACCCTATGGATGGGCCTTACGGTTTAGGTGTAAAGGACGAAAAATTATTTGTGTGTGATGGGGATTCCGGTTTAAAGGTTTATGATAAAACAGATGTAGAGGATTTGGTTCCTCTAGATCACTTTGAAGATATCAATACATTTGATGTTATTCCACTTGAAAATTCTTTGCTCATGGTAGGCGAGGATGTGCTCTATCAATATGAGTATTTAGATGACAATATCAGGTTGATGAGTACTTTGGTATTGAACTAAAACGGTTTCTTTGTTTGTTCAAAATGCCCCGTATTTGCGGGGCATTTTTTTATACATATATATAAGGTATAATACGTAATTAAAAAATTCGACTACTTTTGTGACTTGAAAAACCAATCAATGGCAAAGAATTTAGTTATTGTAGAGTCGCCGGCAAAGGCAAGGACCATAGAGAAATTTCTCGGTAAGGATTTTAAGGTCGAATCAAGTTTTGGGCATATTGCTGACCTGCCTTCAAAAGAATTGGGTGTAGATGTTGACAATGATTTTAAACCAAAATATATTGTTGATAAAGACAAAAAAGCACTAGTTAAGAAACTCAAGGATTTAGCAAAGAAAGCGGACACTATATGGTTGGCGAGTGATGAGGATCGTGAGGGGGAAGCTATTTCTTGGCACCTTTTAGAGACCTTGGGATTAGACAAGGACAAAACAAAACGTATCGTCTTTAATTCAATAACCAAATCTGCAATCCAGAAAGCCATTGAAAATCCCAGAGAGATAAATTATAATCTGGTAAATGCCCAACAAGCAAGAAGGGTATTGGATAGATTAGTGGGTTACCAATTGTCTCCGGTACTTTGGAAAAAAATAAAACCAGGACTTTCGGCAGGAAGGGTACAATCGGTCGCTGTACGATTGATTGTAGAACGGGAACGCGAAATAGAAGCATTTACGGCCAAAGCCTCATTCAGGATTTCTGCAGAATTCAAGACCGAAAGTGGCGGAGTGTTCACCGCTAAATTAGGAAAGACATTTGCAACCAAAACCGAGGCTGAAGCTTTCTTGAAGAAAAATATTGGCACCGATTTTTCAATTGGGAGTTTGGATAAAAAACCCGCAAAAAAATCGCCATCAGCACCATTTACAACATCGACCTTGCAACAAGAGGCGTCAAGAAAGCTGTATTTTTCGGTTGCACGGACTATGCAGGTTGCCCAAAGATTATACGAAGCAGGTCTTATCACCTATATGAGAACCGATAGTGTTAATCTTTCAGGTGAAGCAATCAATGCAGCCAAAGATGCCATTGTTCAAAATTATGGTGAACAATATAGTACGGTTCGTAATTTTAAGGGAAAATCAAAAGGGGCACAGGAAGCACATGAAGCCATTAGGCCAACAGATATGAAACGGCAGTCTGCTTCCTTAGAACGTGATCAATCAAAGTTGTATGAATTAATATGGAAAAGAACCATTGCTTCACAAATGAGCGATGCCCAACTAGAACGTACCGATGTAAAAATAAAAGCAAGTACCCATTCTGAAGAATTTGCAGCGAATGGAGAGGTAATCAAATTTGATGGTTTCCTAAAAGTTTATATGGAAGGTATTGATGAAGAGGACATGGCCGAAGAAAAAGAAGGAATGTTGCCTACAATGAGGGTTGGCGATTCATTAAGTAATAATTTCATGACTGCCACCGAACGTTTCTCAAGACCACCATACAGATTTACTGAAGCCTCATTGGTTAAAAAGTTGGAAGAATTAGGTATTGGTAGGCCGTCAACATATGCGCCAACAATTTCCACAATTCAAAATAGAGGCTATGTTGAAAAAGGAGCCGTTGAAGGAACCGATCGTAAATACATCCAGTTTGTATTAAAGGCTGGCGAAATTAGGGAAAATCAACTTACTGAAACTGTAGGTTCCGACAAGGGAAAAATGGTCCCGACTGATATAGGAATGATTGTAAATGACTTCTTGGTAAACCATTTTTCGAATATCCTGGATTACAATTTTACGGCAAGAGTTGAAGAAGAATTCGATGAGATTGCCGAAGGTGATGAGGATTGGAAAAAGGTGATGAAAGATTTTTACAAAGACTTTCGTCCTACAGTTTTGGATGTTGAGGAAAATGCCGATCGCGCAAGTGGTGAAAGGGTTCTGGGGAAAGATCCAAAAACAGGAAAACAAGTATCGGTACGATTGGGAAGATTTGGCCCCATGGTACAGATCGGTACTGTTGACGATGAGGAAAAACCACAATTTGCTAGTTTGGCACCTGATCAATCCTTGAATACAATTACCTTTGAAGAGGCTATGGACTTGTTTAAACTTCCTAGAAAATTAGGGATTTTTGAGGGTGAGGAGATCGAGTCCAATGTAGGAAGATTTGGCCCTTATGTCAAATTTGGGAAGAAATTCGTTTCCCTGTCCAAGGGTGAAAGTGCAATGGATGTTTCTTTGGAAAGGGCTGTAGAATTGATAAAGGAAAAACAGAAGGCCGATGCCCCTATTGCTGCTTATGATGGAAAGGATGTAATAAAAGGAGTAGGCCGTTTTGGTCCGTTTATCAAATGGGATGGTATGTTCATTAATGTGAACAAGAAATACGATTTCGACAATCTAACACAAGCGAATATTGAAGAGTTGATCGAAGCCAAAAAGCAGAAGGAAATCGATAAACTTGTTCAAGAGTGGCCAGAAGAGGGCATTCGAATTGAAAAGGCAAGATGGGGAAGACATAATATTCTAAAAGGTCGTGTTAAAGTTGAATTGGCTAAAACGATTGATGCAACCAAGGTGTCCCTTGAGGAGGCCAAAGCGCTGATAGAGAAAAAATCCCCAAAGAGAAAAACAAAGGCAAAAGCAAAACCTAAAGCTAAGAAGTAAGTATGGCATTCGATTTTTTGGTTCCTGTAGAAGATAGGGTATTGGCCCATTCAGAATTATTACCCCCACAGGCGCTTGGAAAGCATATTTATGCACATACTAAAAAAGAAGGTTTGCCAGTCTTGGCAAATGCTACTATTGCAATACTGGGCGTAAAAGAATCCCGCAATGCCTTTGAGAAGAAACCTGAAAAACTCGATGTTTCCACTATCAGAATTCAGTTGTACAAGTTACTCCTTGGTAATTGGAACTCCACCATCGTTGATATGGGTGACATTGAAGAGGGTGAGACAGTTGATGACACTTACTTTGTTGTCAAAGAAATAATCGCAGGTCTTCTTGAGGAAGATATTATACCTATTATAATAGGTGCGACCCAGGATATTACCTATCCGGCATATCGGGCCTTTGATGGTATTCGGGATATGATCAATTTAGTGACGATTGATAGTCGTTTTGATTTTGGAATGGAAGATGAACTTATTTCTTCACATTCCTATATGAGTAAGATAATAACCGACAAGCCCAATAATCTATTTAATTTTTCCAATTTAGGATATCAAAGTTATTTTAATGCCCAAGAAGAAAAGGATCTTATGGAGCGTCTGTTTTTCGATGCCTATAGATTGGGAGAATTGATTCAGGATGTGTCACTGGCTGAACCTGTACTGCGCAATGCTCATATGGTGAGTTTAGATGCTCGTTCAATCAAAGCTGGTGAGATAGGGGTTTCTCCCAATTATTCACCTAATGGTTTTGATGGGCGAGAAATTTGTGCTATAGCTAGATATGCGGGTCTAAGCGATAAGGTTAGCGTTTTTGGTATTTATGAAATGGAAAATATTGATCAGTCCTCCCAACTCGTGGCCCAAATAATCTGGTACTTTATAGAGGGGGTTAATTTTAGGATCAAAGAATCCCCATATTCCAAATCTGACGATTTCACAAAGTATACCGTCCCTACTGAAAATGAGCAGTTGGTCTATTTTAAGAGTCATCTTACCGAAAGATGGTGGGTAGAGGTGCCTTCAATTTTGACTTCACATACTAAAGCCAATTCATCGGCGTTATTACCATGCACCGAACAGGACTATTTAGATGCATGTAATCAGAATATTCCCGAAAGGTGGTTTAAGGCCTACAGAAAAGGCTTTAGCTAATAAAAAAAATTAGTCGATAATTGAACGAGATACAATAATTTACTCAAAACGTAGTTTTAGAGAGTAGAATAATAATTGTGTTTGCATTTTAACCTTAATCGAAATTTAACCTAAAGTATGAAGAAGCTATTGTTATCATCTATAGCATTTGTTTTTTTGCTCACCAGTTGTGGGTCCAAAACAAAAGGAGAACTAGTGGGCGTCCAAGGAAAGAAATGGTACCCTGAAAAACCTTATGGAATGGAATTGATCCCACGGGGATCTTTCATTATGGGTAAGAGTGAGGAAGACCAAGCTAAAGTTCTCAATGCGCCAACTAAGACCGTTACCGTGCGTTCCTTTTATATGGATGACACTGAAATTACAAATAGCGAATATCGCCAGTTTGTAGAATGGGTCAAAGATTCAATTACAAGAACAAGATTGGCTATCCTTGCCGATGAGTTAGGAATAGGTCCCGAGGATGGCGGTATTGGTGAATATGCATTTAAGGATGCAGATACAACCAGAGCATCTGTTTATGACAAGTATATGTTAGACAACTATGCTGGAATGGGCGAGACCGGATATGAAGGTAGAGCTTTAAACAAAGACCAGGACTTAATTTGGGATACTTCTGATTATCCAGACGAATATTAT